>NZ_JAHKSI010000002.1:300000-478470 GCF_019720915.1 Alkalihalobacillus sp. TS-13 | reverse complement strand
TCAAACTCCAAAATTGTCCATTAATACAACTTAATCCCATGATTCAAACCACTATTAATAATGAACCACTATAAAAACTTAAGAAATCTAAAGAAATCCAAAGATTACCCTTTCTTTATAGAGGGAGATAATTAGTATTATATATCAGCATTCGGACCCATTGTTGTGTAAAGGATACGTGATATTTCACTATCGCTAATCTGCTCGTTCACCTTCGACCGAGTTCCGAATGAAAGTAGGTAGCTTCTTGAAAAAGGATTCTAACACAGACTGGGCTTGTGTTCAGGGTAAACTGCTCCCGATTTCATTGATCAACAACCTATTCTGAGCAATGAATCATGGGGGTCTTTTTTTCTGGTATATTGACGTTATCATCAAGGTGATCCTTTCCCACTTCTGGTTAAGAATATGGTAAAATAATTAACTGGAATTTATTGAATGATACATTAAAGAAGATATAAAGGAGAATTCTACTTTGAAACCGAAAATTGAAGACGTTGCCAAAGTTGCTGGTGTTTCCCCAACCACTGTTTCTAGAGTACTGAATAATCGTGGGTACATCGGTGAAAAAACGAGAGAAAAAGTGTACAGAGCAATGGAACAAATAAATTATTATCCTAATGAAATCGCAAGATCACTTTTCATAAAAAAAACTTTCTTAATTGGTTTGATTTTCCCTACGACTAATAATCCTTTTTATGGGCAGCTTATTTTTCATTTAGAGAATATTGCTGCGTCTCTTGGATATAAGGTGTTACTATGTAATAGCCAAGGAAGAGAAGATAAAGAAAAGAGCTATTTGAAAATGCTTCAAAGAAATCAAGTAGATGGGATAATCGCTGGTGCACATAATAAAGGTATCAAAGAATATGAGGACCCCACGCTGCCTGTTGTGGGAATCGATCGTTATTTATCAGAAAAGATTCCTGTTGTTTCAAGTGATAATTACGATGGTGGAAAGCTGGCAACCCAATTGTTGATTGATAAAGGGTGCAAAAACATCATTCATATAAATGGACCGCTTTCTTTAGAGACTCCTGCAAACTTGAGAAGGAAAGCGTATGAAGATGTAATGAAAGCTAATCAATTGAAACCTCTTACTTATGAATATGTATTGGATAATAGTATTTTTCCTCGATTATTTGAAGAGAATCCTAATGTTGAAGGTATTTTTGCGAGTGACGATATAATCGCTTCCCATGTGATTAGAGAGGCTAAAAATAGGAATATTAAAATTCCGGAAAATCTCAAAATCATAGGTTATGACGGAACGGAGACAACGAAATTATTACTTCCGGAATTAAGTACAGTCGAACAACCTATAAAGGAAATTGCAACCAAGGCTTTGGAAATTCTAATGAATCAAATCAATAAGGAAGATGATGACATTCATCCAGAAACCATCTTACCTGTAAGATTAATCGAAAGTGAGACAACAAGAAAGTAAGTGGGTTATCACCCACAGCACTTTCTTTCATTCATATTTCAGGAGGGATATATTTTTTAAAAAATTATGTCAACCGGTTGACACATTAAGCCCATTGACATATCATCTTGAATATAGGCGGTTACATAACCGATGTTAATATTCTTAATTTTGAGAAATTTATTTTTTTTAGCTTTTCAACACACAAGACGCTTAAGAGACTTTTATTTTCGAGAGGGAGGAATTAGAAATATGAAAAAAATTATGCTTTTGATTGTTTGTACGTCCATGGTATTAGGAAGTGCAGCCTGCAGTAATGAAAAAGCATCTGGAGATCCCAATGAAGTATCGATTTGGGTGCATACCTCTAAAGAAACGGCTGAAGGTGAAGCAATGCAAAAAATTATCGATCGATTCAATGAGCAAAATGATGGAAACTATACAGCCAAAATTGAGTTTATTCCTAGGAGTGGAAGTGGCGGCGGGTATGAGGATAAGGTTAACGCCGCATTGACAACAAATACTTTACCGGACGTCTTAACTTTAGATGGACCGAATACTGCGGCATATGCAAAAGCTAGGATTATTGCTCCAATCGGTAAATATATAAGCAATAAAGATGATTTATTACCAAGTATTATCCAACAAGGGACATATAAGGACAAATTGTATGCTGTAGGATATTCAGAATCAAGTGTCGGTATTTTTTATAATAAGCAAATGTTAAAAGATGCGGGCATTGATTTATCTACTTTACCTACAGTTGATAAACCATGGGATTGGAATCAATTCATGGAGCTTTGTGAGATTCTTGTTAAAAAGTATGATCAACCTGCAATTGATATGGGCTTGAATGACCAAAGCGAGTGGTTAATGTATGCATTTTCTCCGTTTTTGTGGTCACAGGGAGGATCAATCGTTTCAGAAGATAAAACGAAAGCAACGGGTGTTTACAATGATGAAAACAGTGTAAAAACCATGACCTTCATCCAGGATATGGTGGTAAAAGGGTTTACCACAAAAACTCCTGTTGAAAAAGGGTTTCAAACTGGAAAATATCCTATGAAATTTACAGGCTCTTGGACTATTGCAGAAATGGAAAGCAGTTATCCAGATGTGGAATATGGTGTTATGCCTTATCCAACCTCCCCTGATACTAATAAACTTGTTTCACCATCAGGATCCTGGCAATATGCGATGTCATCTACTACAGATAAGAAGGAAGCAGCTGGGGCTTTGATCGATTTTATGACATCCACTGAACCGCTTAAGGAAATAGCATTAGCAAATAGTGTACTGCCAGCATCTAAATCCGTAATCAAAGAAGTGCAAGATGAAGTATCCCCTCAAATGAAAATACTTATCGAGCAAAACTCTAAAACCGCTCATGCTAGACCAGTTTTACCTGAATACCCAAAAGTAAGTAGGACATTCCAACAAACGATCAGTGATCTGACTTACTACGAAAAAAATAAAGATATACAAAAGTTGCTGGATACTAAGGCGTCACAAATTGACAAAGCTCTAAAATAAAAGAAGGGTAATCCGACTTGGAATATTTCCAAGTCGGATTAATTTTAAAAGGAGACATCAAGATGAGGAAATTCAATTTAAAAGAAAATCTTTCTGCCTACTCATTTTTAACTCCAGCTTTAATATTAATGGGTCTGTTTTTTATCCTACCTGCGTTGATGGCTATTTATTACGCGTTTACAGACTATTATCTATTGACTCCTGACGATAAACAGTTTATTGGTCTGGAAAATTTCATTCAAATATTTAACGATACAGTCTTTATGCAAAGCCTAAAGAATATCATTATATTTGTCGCCTGTGTCATACCTGTCCAAGTAGGTGCAGCACTTGGAATGGCTTTATTAATTAATAAACGAAGAAGAGGAAACATCTTCTTTAAAGTAGCCTTTTTTGCTCCAGTTGTGCTATCTCTAGTCGTCATTTCAGTTCTTTGGTTATATTTATTGAATCCATCTGAGGGTTTAATCAATGTCCTGTTAGCAAAAGTAGGGGTTGATCCACAGCCATTTTTAAAAAGTCCAGATCAAGCTATATATACGATTGTTTTCGTGTCCGCCTGGCAAGGTGCGGGGTATCAAATGTTAATTTTTCTTGCTGGTTTACAAAACATACCTTCAAGTGTGTATGAAGCCAGTAAAATTGATGGTGCGAATAAATGGCAGAATTTTATTCATATTACGCTTCCCTTGTTGAAACCCACATCTATTTTAATTCTTATTACAACTTTTATTGCCGCTTTTAAATTGATCATTCAACCAATGGTCATGACCCAAGGTGGACCGATGAATTCTACTATGACTCCGGTCTATTATATTTATCAATCCGGATTTTCGGATCGGCTGATTGGATACGCAAGTGCTATGACTGTTGTTTTTGGAATCGTGATTGGGATTGTAACCTTGATTCAAAGTAAATTATCGAGGGAGGAAGCGTAATAATGAAAAAATCAATAAAGAAAATCGCGGAATATCTATTTTTGATTTTTTTAGCTAGTATTTTTATCTTTCCAATGATTTGGATGATTGCTTCTTCTATGAAGCCCGAAGCTGATATTTATATGGATATGGGAAGTATTCAATCTCTTCTCCCAGCTATGAATCTTTCAGAATGGTTTGAAACCTATCAAAAATTATTCTCAAGATTCAATGTCCTGAAGTATGTGTTAAACAGCCTCATATACGCTGTAGTGGTAACAATTGGCTCTATTATTGTAAACGCTATGGCTGGATATGCCTTTGCAAAATTTAATTTTGTAGGCAAAAAGTTAATATTTGGTTTGCTAATAACTTTATTGATTGTTCCAGTTGAAACATTGATTATTACTCAGTTTACAGTCGCCTATGACTTAGGGATTGTAAACACCAGATTGGCAGTTGTACTTCCCATGATTGCAAATATGCTCTATATCTATTTGTTTAGAAACTTCTTCAAGGCAGTACCAGAAGAAGTCATAGAATCAGTCAAATTAGATGGCGCAAACTACTGGATAATCTTTTGGCGTATAATTCTCCCAATGTCAAAACCCGCTATTGCGACGGTTGGAACGTTATCTTTCATTGCCAGTTGGAATGATTACTTATGGCCTTTGATGGTTTTAACAGATACGGATAAGTTTCCACTCCAAGTAGCTATTACCAACATCAATTCAACTCCACCTGTTTACACTAATCAGGTTATGGCGATTCTTACTCTATCCACAATACCATTGATTATCGTTTATATCGTGGCTCAGAAATACTTGCTTCAGGGATTAGGGGGATCAGGAACAGGAATTAAATAACAATAATGAGTTTAGGAAGCTATTGTAGTTATCTTATGAAACCATTGATTTCAATGTATACGAGGAAAAAAGAAGAATATAACATCTAGATATGTTTCATACAAATGGAGGACCCTAAATATGACAACTAATAATTTAAAGAAATACAGACCACATCTACACTTTGCACCAAAAAGAAATTGGATGAACGATCCGAATGGGTTAGTTTATTTCAAAGGAGAGTATCATTTATTTTTTCAATATCACCCAAATGACAGTGTATGGGGTCCAATGCATTGGGGCCACGCAGTCAGTAAAAATATGATTAAATGGGAAGAACTTGATATAGCCTTATATCCAGATGAATTTGGAATGATTTTCTCTGGGAGTGCAATTGTAGATTGGAATAATACAACCGGTTTTTTTCCAGATGAACCGGGGGTAGTAGCTATTTTTACACATCATCTTGAGAATGGCGAAGAACTACCGCCAGTTCAAACCCAAAGTTTAGCTTTTAGCCACGACCAAGGGAGAACATGGACGAAGTATGAAGGGAATCCAGTACTTATAAATGACACAAAAATAGATTTCAGGGATCCTAAGGTATTTTGGTATGAAGAAGCAGATAAGTGGATAATGGTTGTAGCTACTGGTCAGACTATCTCTTTTTATTCTTCACCGAATTTGATAGATTGGCAGTTTGAAAGTGAGTTTGGAAATAATATCGGTGTTCATGATGGGGTATGGGAATGTCCGGATCTATTTCCATTAAAAGTAGAAAACAGTAATGAACAAAGATGGGTATTGATTGTGAGTGTTGGAGACAACACTCAATATGATATAGGTTCTCAAACACAATACTTTATAGGTTCTTTTAATGGTTCTACATTTATTGCAGAGAATGAGTCAATTAATTGGCTGGATTTTGGAAAAGACAATTATGCAGGGGTTAGTTTTTCTGACATTCCTAAAGAAGATGGGAGACGTATTTACATTGGATGGATGAGTAATTGGCGCTATGCGAATCAAGTTCCAACAGAAGGGTGGAGAAGTCAAATGACGCTGCCCAGGCAACTTTCTCTTCGAAAAAGTGGAGATGTCTGTAAACTCATTCAACATCCAGTAAAGGAACTCGAATACTTTTTATCCAAAGAAATAGAAATCAACGGCATAATTGAAAATGAAGATGGATTGAAAACATATCAAGTTAATAAACCTTATATAGAAGTGGTACTGAATATTGAAATGCTGGATGCAAATCAATTTAGTCTTATCCTGCATCATACGAAAGAACATATGACGACCATTGACATCGACTCTATAGAGAAGATTTTGAAATTAGATCGTAGTAAATCAGGGATTGTTGATTTCTCGGATAATTTTTCCCATGACCAGATGGTGGAGCTGGAAAATACTGACGAAATACAATTGCGTATGGTATTAGACTCTTCGTCTATTGAACTGTTTATCAATAGAGGGGAATATGCTCTAACAAGCTTAATCTACCCTGATCAAGCTTGTGAAGCTATTTCCGTTTACTCTTCCAATGGAAAAGTCAGGTTTACAAATAGCTATATATCCACCCCGCTCAAGTAAAATATAGTAAATAAGGAGGCAGATAAATGAACTCAAACTCCTCAGTCATATGTATAGGGGAATTGTTAATCGACTTCTTTTGTACAAATGTCGGAACCGACCTAGTCAAGGGGACAACCTTCGAAAAACAGGCAGGAGGGGCACCTGCCAACGTATGTGCAACCATTGTAAAGTTAGGGGGCACTGCTGCATTCAGTGGGAAAGTTGGAGATGACCCTTTTGGTCTTTTTTTGAAAAACACACTCGCTGAATTAAAAATAGATACCTCTATGATTATATTTGATAATAAGAACCGAACTACATTAGCTTTTGTATCATTGAAAGAAAGTGGCGAAAGGGATTTTGTATTCAAACGAGGGGCAGATGCTTTTTTAACTAAAGAAGAAATGAATCAAAACAAGTTGAAAAACGCACGTATTCTTCATTTTGGCTCTGCTACAGCTCTATTGGAAGATCCCTTTCAATCCACATATTTAGATATGATGAGGCAGTCAAAAAAAGATGGACGTTTTACTTCTTTCGACCCAAATTATCGTTCGGATCTTTGGAAAAATAGAGAATCAGATTTTGTAGAGCTCGCTCATCTAGGAATTTCTATGGCTAATTTCGTTAAAGTCAGTGAGGAAGAGCTTAGAATAATAACAGGGATGAGTAAATTAACCAAAGGTGTAACGGCACTCCATCAACTGGGAGTGGGTTTAGTAGCGGTAACATTAGGAAAACACGGAACATTGATATCGAATGGCTTTCAGCAAGAAACTATCCCCAGCATAGAAGTAGAATCAATAGATTCAACTGGTCTGGAGATGCCTTTGTTGGTGCTATGCTTTATAAGTTAGCACACGAAGAAAAACTTGATCAATTTATCAGGGATTTTGAACAGATCAAAGAAATAACTACGTTTAGCAATAAAGTTGGGGCGAAGGTATGTACAAAAATAGGGGCTATTTCTGCAATCCCAACATATGAAGAAATATTATAATTATAAGTTTTTTTTTTGAAGTTATACAATATATAACTCAGTTGGGTGTATGTGATATCGATGACATTATTTTAAATATAATCGGAGCCTTTATTGGGTTTGTTTTGGTTAAGGTCATACCACTAATTATTAAATATTTGTTCTCCATACGAGGGGGCACTTGCTGAATAAGCAACTGGATCCATAGATACTCAAGAAGTGGGCAGGATTGTTTAATAAGGAATTGGAAAAGTTATTGGTAAATCTGAAAGAAATGAGGTCTTGGGTTGAGTATATCAGAAGAAAATAAACGCATTGCACAAACGGCTCTTAAAGCATTTGGTGACAATCCAAGCGTTTATAAATATTGGGACGATAATCATACAAGCTCTATTGATATTCTCAATGTAAAGTCCAGAGAGTTCGATGATGTAATTTCAATGTCCACTCTTGGTTTATCGGATTATTCAATTGGATATGAAGACGGGTCTTTACCATTGAGAATTGAAATTGTTGGAGCGAGTGGTTTTGATTGTTTCCCTAATGTATTAGCCACTTGTGCTTTCAACATTATTAACTCTAAATTTGAGTGTTCCCTTGGTAGTATTTTTAAAGATGTTATTAGTATGTATTTACCAAACAGTCCAATGAGACATATTTTATTCGTATCTCCATTTATTTTGGGAAGAGGAATTAACGACATTAGATTTTGAAAGAAAAAAAGTGGCTTAGTTAATGGCAGTTCCCATATCTGAAGCTGAAAAAAATTATGCTGATGAACAGGGATTTGAAGCATTAGAGGAACTTTTTGAACAAGCACAAATAAATGTTTTTAACTTGGGACGACAATCAATCTTGTAAAATTCTTATTGCGTTAACGGAGGCAATTACGAGGTAAGTGAATAGATGTCCTGTGAAAAAATCGGTGCACTTTATCGTTAAAGTGCACCTTTTAAATTTATTATTACTGTACTAAAGAATTAAACAGCAAGATAAGAAATGAAAGTAACAATATTAGCTTGATAGAATGGTGGTGAAGGTTGGTGATCATATGGAGAGAAAAACAATTGGATTATATGAAGCAGTTGCTTTGTATGTTGCTGCCATTTTAGGTTCAGGGGTCCTTTTTTTATCCGGCGTTACAGCCTCGATTGCAGGACCTGCATCGTTATTATCTTGGTTGATTGTAATCATTATCAGTTTTCCACTGGCTTATTCATTTGCTAATCTAGCACGTGAATTTCCTGATGCAGGAGGAGCAGCAACCTTCGTAAGAAAGTCATTTGGCTATCATATGGGGAATATTGTGGGATGGTTCTATTTTGTTACCGCTGCTGTTGGACAGACAATTGTTTCATTAACAGGTGCTTTTTATATAAGCGATGCATTCGGGTTGTCTGGTTTAGAAAACACATTCATAGCGATTCTGATCCTTTTAATTGCCGGGATATCAAATTATTCTGGTGTTGAAGTTAGCGGTAAGGTAGCAGTGATTCTCAGCTCTTGTCTACTAGGTTTATTACTGATAACGGTGATTGTTTCCTTACCCAAAATCCAATTGGTAAATTTCACTCCATTTGTTCCAAATGGCTGGACTTCAATCGGGACCGCAATAACCGTAATTTTTTGGGCTTTTTTTGGATGGGAGGCAATATGTAACCTTGCCAATAATTTTAAAAAGCCGGAGAAGGATATTGTAAATAGTACCCTTGTCAGTGCAATTATCATTGGGGTACTGTTCATAGCCTTAAGTATCGTTACCATTGGAACAGCAACATATGGATTCGTAGAAGGCGATCTATCTCCGATTGGTGTTATAATTGGAAATGAATTAGGAATGGGTGCGAAGGTGATAACAGCGGTTTTAGCTTTCCTTATTTGTGCAGGTACTTCTAATGCATTTGTTGCGAGTCTATCACAACTTGGATTTTCATTAGGCAGAGATGGAGCTTTTCCGAAAAAGTTATCCCAGTTACACTCGCCCACTCAGATTCCAAGGCGGATGATTATTTTTGTGATTTTCTTTGCTACAGCTGGTGTTATTACTACATCGCTTTTGTCAATGACATTCAATGACATTTTGTTCATTCCTACTTCACTCGGTATTCTTGTTTACATTTTGTCAATGGCAGCAGGAATAAAATTACTTAAAAAAGGATCAGTTCCTTGGATTTGTTCATTCATTGCTTTAATCCTATGTGTACTTGTGCTACCGTTTTTTAAACTATATATTTTTGTTCCAATCATTATTATGGGCTTGTATACAGGATACATGCTTCTGAAAAAGCAAATTTTGTCCCGAAAAGGAAGGTTAACCCTTGATGGAGACGCCAAAAAAACTTACGACCGAAAAAATGTTGGAAGCCACAATAGTGTGTGATGCGAACTATGATGGTACTTTCTTCTATGCAGTAAAAACGACTGGTATATTTTGTCGCCCGTCATGTAAATCTAAAGCACCTAAATTCGAAAACATTGTATTTTTTGAAAGCGCCAATGATGCTTTAAGTAGTGGATTTCGACCGTGTAAAAGGTGTAGACCTAATCTTCAAACAGAGGACTATGATTCCCAAAAAGAGATTGTTGAAATAGCAGTTAATATCATACATCAGTATTACGATGAAAAATTACATTTGAAGGATTTAGCATATAAGGTCGGAGTAAGTCCATTTTATTTAAATCGTATTTTTAGGACCAAAACAGGAATAACTCCTCATATGTATATTGAGAAAATGAGAATACACAAGTCGATGACCTTGTTATCTACAACATCATTAACCAGCATAGAAATAGCCTATATGGTAGGATATGAAACGCTATCAAGCTTTTACAAAGCATTCAAAAGGGTTACCAATAGTTCACCTAAAGAATATAGATTAAATAATAGAAAATGAACCAAATAAAGAAAATGAACCAAATAAAGAAAATTGATGTTTAACAAATGTTGGCGATACCTACACAAGGTGATCGCCTTTCTCTTATCGAAGAATTGGGCAGTTTAGCGGAACAACAAATGACATAAGCAGAGGAGCATATTATACTTAGGTCATCTAACATTTGCTTCGATAAGAAAGGAATATACGAGATTGTTTATGTAGACTTTCCTAGCCCACCGGGTTCTATACGAAAGGGTTTAAAGGGGAGAATCGTGCCTTAGGGGTTTGATTTTTACTACAATGCCCACTATGTAGCTTTAATTTTTAATAAATAGGGGAGTGGAATATGGAAAATAACGTTTTTGAACAGATGGCCAAAAGATATGATACAGAAGAAAGAATTGAATTAGCTAAAGTTATAGTTAAGGAAGTAAGACCAGAATTACGCAATAGTAAATCAAAATCTTTGATAGACTATGGGAGTGGTACTGGTCTAATTAGTTTAGAATTATCAGATTTAGTAGATTCTATTTTGTTGGTAGATTCATCAAAACAAATGTTGGAGGTTGCGAAAGCCAAAATTTCTCACAAAGGAATTACCAACTCAAAAGTACTTTATTCAGATTTTACTCAAGAAACTCCTGAACTTAAGGCAGACATAGTTTTAATGTCACTAGTCCTTCTTCATATTCCGGATACTAAAAAAATTTTACAAGAATTGTTCAACATTTTAAATAATGGTGGCAAGCTAATTATTATTGATTTTGACAAAAACGATAAAATAAATCATCCTAAAGTTCATAACGGTTTTTCGCATGAAGAACTGAAAGAAAGATTATCCGAAGTTGGATTTAAATCAATTGAAATTAAGACATTCTATCATGGAAATCGTATTTTTATGAATCAAGATGCCTCAATGTTTTTATCCAGTAGTATAAAGTGATTTCTTTTTCTTATATACTCATATTTAATTGATTTTTAAGCGGAAATTTACGACACTCCTGCGGGAATAGCGGTCCAGGCGAGACCCCACTCATTTAAAAAGATTTTCGACTAACAACCACCCCATCCTGTGGTGAACGTCGAAGCCAGCATAAGGAAAGCTTCTTAGAATTCTCATCGCAGACACGAAAATGATTTCATTTTTGTGTTGACATCCTGTCCAAGTGAGGAGGCTTGTGGAAGTAGGTAAATGCAATGAAGTGATGACTAGCTCAAGCGACCAGTCACTTGGATCACTTCACACTTCCTGCGGCGGAAATGCCTCATCGTCAGTCCTCCAGTGACCTGCGTGACTAGACGGGTAGCTTCCGCTTTTCTTGTGCCTGCGGAAAGGGAGTGAATTTCGCAGAAATCAACAATATATGCAACTCTGTCTTTGAAAAACGTGTGATTTGACTGCGAAATCCGATTTTACCTCAAAACAGAACCCGCTCTCTTTTTTAAATGATAACAACTATCGCTTAAAGAACTTTATTGAACAATAACCCTTTTACGGATGAAAATACATGATCCGGTTGCCAATCTGATTGTGGAACATCTTGTGCACGAGTAACGCCAGAAAGGACAAGTACGGTTTTCATCCCAGCCTCGATTCCCATCCGGATATCCGTTTCAAGCCGGTCTCCGATCACAACACACTGATCCGGAGATAACTTGAGGATATCGATTGCAGCTTCAACGGTTATTACAGATGGTTTTCCTATCTGTAAATCAATGTTCCTTCCTGTCACGCCTTCCAAAGCTCCGATCATTCCTGCGCAATCCGGCACCTCACCAAATTCAACTGGACACGTTCTATCAGGGTTGGTTGCAATCGTCCTGGCTCCATTTTTTACGGATTGATAAGCAAAGTTCAAATGATCATAATGAAAATCCCGATCCCAAGAGAGAATCACAATATCGGTCTCTTCAGGTGTAAGTGCGATTGGAAACCCTGCAAGCTTGATTTCATCTTTAATGATCTGTTCACCTATGATATAAAGTTTCGAGTCTGGGTGGTTGTTATTCAGGTAGTTAATCAATGTGACGGTAGGATTCAAAATATTGTCCACCGTCACATCAATATTGAAGTTTTTTAGCTTTTCTACGTATTTCTGTCTGGATTCGATTGTTTTATTTGTGAGAAACAAGATTTGCTTTCCTTCTTGTTGAAGGGTTTGAATTACTTTATCAGCGGCTTTTATCAACTGTTTACCAAGGTAGATCGTTCCATCCAAATCAAAAATATATCCTTTGATTTCTCTCATCTCATCCTCCGTTATCAATAAAATAATCCCTTGAGCTTCACAAAATAACCCAATTCTGAAATTGGATCATTCATTGCCCAAGGGATTCTCCAGTTCTCTAACCTTGCATGGTATTCTTTTTATAATTTAGCTCTGTTAAAGGGACTTTGTTGATTATAAGCGAAATTTGCGATACTCCTAACGGGAAAAGCTCGCGGATCAGAACAATAATAAGAACTAACACAGCTTATAACTTAATACACATCATCTCTTCAGCTTTTTCGACCTTACATCTAATATTCAGTCGTGAGAGCTCATCATCATACGGTTCTCCATCGCTAAGATGAACCAATATCACTCTGCCAATGGAATCAAGATTATAGTAATCAACGATTTCTGGTAAGCTGGTATGGTTAGGATCGATTTCTTTAGCGGATGTCGTTTCATGAATCAACACATCGATATATTCATATGCCTGGATGTGTGAATTTACCTCACTGTCTCCTGAATAAACGATTGTTTTTCCAGCAGATTTTATTTCTAATCCGATGGTAGGAACAGAATGAAGTGCTGGAAAACAGGAAATAAGCAAATTTTCACCCGTGATCATCTCTTCAACATGATCACCATTGAAGGTATTCACATGGATCGGAAAATCTATCCCCCAATCATCGACAGCCATCGTGTCCAACCACTGGTTGAGCTTCTCCTCATTCCTATCATCACAATAGATCGACAATGGCTTCTGTCGTCCTTCAAGCCACATTCCCCATAATAGGGAAGGGAGCCCATAGATATGGTCGATATGAAAATGTGTGAATATGACAGAATCAAGCTCTTCCAAACCGATATTTATCTCTTTCAACTTTCTGCAAGGATTGCCACTAACATCAATCAACACCTGGTAATTCTTATTAGAAAGGCAAAGGGAGGTATTATCCCGTCCTTTGCCAGGATAGGCACTCCCGGTACCTAGAAAATGAATCTCCATTTAAACACCACCTATTTGATTCCAGAGTGCATGAAACTGGACACGAATTGCTTTTGGAAGATGAAAAACGCAATCAATAAAGGTAAGATGACCATGACTGTCCCGGCAGTCACCATCCCCCATTGAGCTCCTGTTTCATAGGATTGCGCGAATTTAGCTAATCCTACGGTCAATGGACGGTTTTCATCAGAGTTTGTAATAATTAACGGCCACATGAAGTTGCTCCAATGATGGCTGACAGAAACCAGTGCGAAGGCAATATAGGTTGGTTTAGCGGATGGGACATAAACATGCCATAACGTTTGCCACCATTTGCATCCATCGATTTTTGAAGCCTCGTCCAGATCGAATGGGACCTGTTTGAAGGTTTGTCTTAATAAAAACACACCAAAGGCTGAAGCCCAGTATGGGAGCATCACAGCTAGTTTCGAATCGACCAATCCTAATTGACTCATAACTTGATAGTTTGGAAACAACAAAATTTCCGGCTGAATCATCAATTGGAGCAAGAATAAGATGAACAACACATTTTTTCCTCTGAAATTCACTCGCGCAAATGCATAAGCGGCAAGGGTGATTGTAAATATCTGAACAATCAAGATGCCAAATACAATTACGAACGTATTGAAATAATATGTCAGGAAAGGAGCAGCATTCCACGCATCTATGTAGTTCTGGATAGTAGGATTGGATACCCAGAGTGGGAAGGAGCTGCCTATCACTTCTTTACTCGTGGAAAATGAGGTTATGAAAACCCATAACAATGGAATGAAGAATACGATGCCTAAAATGATGATGATTGAATAATTTATTCTTTTATACAATGGAAGCCCTCCTCCCTCAGTAATGGATTTTCTTATCCAGGAATAAATAATTGAAAGCAGTTACGCCTAAAAGAACGATAATCAATACCACGGTCAAGACAGCGGCCTTTCCAAGATCCCAATTCGTAAAGGCGACCTCGTAAATATGGTAGAGTAATAAATTACTAGCATTATCGGGCCCGCCTTTGGTCATGATGTAGAGATGGTCTACGTTTTTGAACGCATTTGTGATCGCCACGATCATGACAAACAGTGTTGTCGGCATCAGTAAAGGAAAGGTGATATGCCGGAAAATTTGAAATGGCTTTGCTCCTTCAATCATGGCTGCTTCATAAACATCTTTCGGCAAATTTTGCAAACCAGCTAAATAAAAAATCATAAAGAACCCGGTATCTTTCCATATGATCATGATGATCATCGCTATCATTACTGTACTTTGGCTTCCTAACCAGTTGGATCCATCCGCGCCAAAGGCATTCAAGAATTTTTCCAATAAGCCGTATTGGGGAGTGTAGATGAACAGCCAGATATTCGCCACGGCGATAAGCGGAATTACGGTAGGGTAAAAGAATGACGTTCTCAGCAAGGCACTGCCGGCCATCTTTTTATTCAGCCAAATCGCTAAATACATGGCCAGGAATAAACTTGTTGGAACGGTACCGATCACGAAGATGATGTTGTTCAACATGACCTTCCTGAAAATATCATCCGTGAAAACCTCTTTATATTGCTCGAGACCAGAGTATTGAAGACGTGTCATCGGACCGCTGTAAAAGCTTAAATGTATCGATTTAAGCGTTGGATAAAAGGTGAACAATGATAGGAAGATAAATGATGGGAACAAAAGTAAATAGGCGAACATATTCTGCTTGAAGCTGAAACTGAGTTTTCTCCTGGGCGCATTTTGTTTGATAGCCATCGGTTTACCTATTGGTGCATATTGTTTGTTAGCCATTAGATCCTCTGAAACCTCCAATCTTTAGTGAAGAGAAGCCCAAATTAACATTACTCTTAATCTGAGCTCCCCTTAATTTCTATTCTAGTCCTGGAAAGGTTCCAAAACTTTTTCTGCTTCTTGTTGAGCTTTTTCCATACCTTCATCAACACTGCTTTTTCCTGTCAGGATCGACTGTATGGCATCGTTGAAAATTTTCTGCACTTCACCGTTCTGATAAGTCGCTAATTCACTATCCGCATACTCAAGCTGTTCACGTGCAATGATCGCCTGAGGGAACTCCTCAACATATTCTTTCAATTTATCAGTCTCGTAAGCTGATTCCCTTGTAGCTACATAACCCGTGTCGATGGACCATTGGGCTACACGTTCAGGGTCAGTCAAAAATTTCATGAACTTGATAGCTGCCTCTTTATTTTCTTCCGGTAGGTCCTTGAACAAATAGATGTTTCCTCCGCCAGTTGGAGACCCGTACTGGTTATTGGCCGGTAAGTATGCCACACCGAAATCGAATTCTGCATTTTGTTTGACATTGGTCAAGTTACCAGTAGTGTGGTACATCATAGCTGTTCTTCCGCTTAAGAAGTCAGATGGGACGGTCGCCCATTCTATCGTACCTTCAGGCATGACCTTATGCTTTTTACTTAAATCAAGGTAGAATTGCATTGCTTCTTTAGCATGGGGTGCATCAAAATAGGTTTCTTTTCCGTCTTCAGACATGATATTACTTTCTGTCTGTAAGGCGAGTGCCTGGAACATCCAATATTGATATCCGGTACTCGGAATTTCGAGACCCCATTGATCCTTTCCGCCATTAACAGTCAACTTTTTACTGTATTCAACTAGTTCATCCCATGTTTCAGGTGGAGCTTCGGGGTCAAGACCAGCTTCTTCAAAAGCATCCTTATTGTAATAAAGGACGATGGTGCTTCTCTGGAATGGTAGACTCCAAACCTGGTCACCGATCTTCGAGTTGGCCATAAAAGCATCATAGAAATCATTGAAATATTCTTCGTCAAACTGAGGTGTCATTTCTTCAATCACATCATTTTCAAGCAGTGTAAATAAATCGATTGAAAACAATACAGCTAACTCAGGGGGATTTCCTCCTTGTACGGAAGCCATAACCTGTGTCATCGTCTCGGCATAACTACCACCGTATCTCGGATTGACTTTGATATCAGGATTCTCCTTTTCAAAGTCGGCAACTAAACCATCGACAATCTTGGCTACATCACCTCCGACAGCAACAGGGAACCAAAAATCTATCTCTGTAACTTCATCCTGTGATCCTCCACTGCTGCAAGCTACCAGAACAATGAGCAATGCAGTGAATAATGACAAAAATTTGACCCTCATTCATACTCCTCCTTTAAATGCTTTTATAATTTAGTCTTAGTTGTTGATTTACAAGTCGAAATTCCCGACACTCCTGCGGGACAAGCGTGAGGAGGTTTGCGGAAGTAGTTAATGCAGCGAAGTGATGTCTAGCTCAGCGGCCGATCCCTTGGATCACTTCAGACCTCCTGTGGCGGTGACACATAAGCCCACGCAGAACCAAGTCTTTGTTTGGTTCGAGCCTCCTTGTCAGTCTTCCAGTGACCTACGTGACTAAACGGGCCGCTTCCGCTTTTCTTAAATCCGCGGAGAGGGAGGGGATTTCGCGAAAATCAACGAATAAGAATAACAAAGCCATACTTTAAATAAATAAATCCCCATGAACAATAAAAAGTACTACATGAAAGATGTAATACACTTTATTGCTCACAGGGTTCTCCTCATCTCTACCCAAAGACAATAAATGTCCTATTTAATTGTTTGATTATTTATAATAATAAAACAATTAAAGTCTAATGGCAATCATTTTTTGGATTAGCTTCCATAATATATATAACGTTATATAGGCTGTTTTCTAAGCTGGCAGGGGATAAGTGAAAATTTGGGGATCTGGACAATATCCCGGTTTATTTGGACAAAATTCCAGAATATCTGGACAAAACTCAAGTTTTTCTGGACAAGATCCTAAGTTATCTGGACAAAACCTCCGATTATCTTGACAAAGCCAATACAAAAGAAAAGGGGCTGTCCCAAAATTGGGAAGCCCCGTTTTCATCACATTTAAAGAAAGTATAAAATACTTTCTTCAATACAATATAAGCGCAACTAAAGCTCAGCCTGCGCCACAGGCTTGGCTTTGCCAAGTTTTCTTCATAACGACTTCAATGCCTCGACGATATTAGTATCGCCTGAGAGGAATTCGAAGGTTTTACCTTTTGTATTTTCAACATTGAGCGATTCGATCATCACTTTTGCAACATCTTCACGTGAAATGTCACCTGAATAATCGTCAAGTTGTGCTGCTGCTCTGATTTTACCAGTTCCAGCGTCGTAAGATAGTCTGCCTGGTCTTACGATTGTGTAGGTGAGAGAGCTTTCCCTTAAAGCGTCATCTGCTTTTTTCTTGGCCTCAAAGTAATGTTTCATCCCTTCTGAACCATACTCTGGGTTGTCAGCTCCGACTGTACTCAGCATGACGAACCGTTTCACGCCATGTTTTTCAGCGGCTTGCACAAGCTTGATCGCACCTTCCTGGTCAACGGTGATTGTTTTTTCAGGTCCTGTCTTTGAACCAGACCCGGCTGCAAAGAGGATGGCATCGCACCCTTCAACAGCATGCTCCACCTCATCTTCTAAATCAGCTAGTACGGTTTCACTGATGCCGAGCTTCTCCAATTCAGCAGATTGTGTAATATCACGAATCATCGCTACAGCTTGATGGTCGTTACTTCCACCTAACATCCTAAGTATATGACGGCCTGTACCGCCGTTTGCTCCAACTACAAGTACTTTCATCCTATCAAAACTCCTTTCAGTGAAAACATAATTATTATTTACCACAAAACACAGGAATATAAACGGTTCGATACGAGGCATAGCGGTATACTAGAAGTAAAGACTTATGTTATATACAATTATAGGTAGAAAAGTGAATGGGGTGAGTTTATTGAAAGTAACTGTTGTCGGCTGCTGGGGTGGTTTTCCTAAAGCGGGTGAAGCAACTTCAGGGTATTTGGTACAGGAAGGTGGATTCAATTTATTGGTCGATTGTGGAAGTGGCGTCCTTTCGAAAGTTCAGTCTTATATAAATGTAGAAGATCTGGATGCAGTCGTCATTTCCCATTATCATGCGGATCATATTGCAGATATCGGCCCATTGCAATTCGCAAGGCTTGTCAAATCACATACTGGAACAACACTGCCTGAACTCCCGATTTACGGCCATCGTTTTAATGAAACTGAATTCAATAGACTCGCATACAAAACGTTTACTGCTTCAAAGGAATATAACCCGGCGCTGCCGATTTCAGTGGGTCCTTTTAAAATCACCTTCTTACAAACGAAGCATGCTGTTCCATGTTATGCGATGAGGATTGAAGGGATGAGTCACACGATTGGTTATACTGCTGACTCAAGTTTTCAAGAATCCTTCTTTCCTTTTTTCCGAGGAGTGGATCTTTTACTATGTGAATCCAATCTTTATAAGGGGATGGACGGGACGAGTGTAGGACATATGACGAGTGATGAGGCTGGTCAAATCGCCCGTGAATCGATTGTCGGGAAATTGATTTTGACCCACCTGCCTCATTTCGGTGAAATCAATCAGCTTATTCCAGAAGCACAGGAACAGTTCAATGGAGAGGTCGTTTTAGCGGAAGAAGGGTTTGTCTGGGAAGGTGAATAGGTCAAATACGGCGAGTTGGGCATTCGTTTCACTTTAATAGCTAGATATTAAGTAAATATGGGAGGACAAGCATGTTACGATTTATCGATAATGAAAATATTACCGATCCGAGGATCAACCTCGCGATTGAGGAATACGCACTGAAACATCTGGGAATCAACGATACATACCTCTTGTTCTATATCAATGAACCTTCGATCATCATCGGAAAGAACCAGAATACGGTGGAAGAAATCAATTCAGAGTATGTCCGTGAAAACGGAATCCATGTTGTCCGCAGGCTTTCCGGTGGAGGGGCAGTTTATCATGATCATGGGAATTTGAACTTCAGCTTCATTACAAAGGATGACGGAAACAGCTTCCATGATTTTAAAAAGTTTACCGAACCAGTGATCAAAGCTCTTCATAAACTTGGCGTTCCGGCGGAGTTAAGCGGGCGCAATGATATCCTCGTCGAGGGCAAGAAGATTTCAGGGAATGCGCAATTTTCAACGAAAGGCCGGATGTTCAGCCATGGAACACTTATGTTCGATTCACAGATCGAGAATGTCGTTTCTGCTTTAAATGTGAATATGGATAAAATCAAATCGAAGGGAATTAAATCGATCCGCAGCCGTGTCACCAATATTAGTGACCATCTTAATCAAGACATGACGACCGAGCAATTCAAAGAAACATTGTTGCGTTATCTGTTTGAGGGGGAAGAAGAAATTCCACAATATCGTCTGAATGAAGAGGATTGGAAAGTCATCCGTGAGATTTCAGCAGATCGATATCAGAATTGGGACTGGAATTATGGTAAATCCCCTAAATTCAATGTGAAGCATTCTCATCGTTTCGAGGGAGCAGGCCAGCTGGATGTCCGCCTGGACGTGGTGAAGAACACGATTCAAGCCTGTAAAATTTATGGCGATTTCTTTGGTGTCGGGGATGTTGAAGATATCGAAAATCGTCTCATTGGTGTCCGATACGACTACGCTGAAACTGAAAAAGCGTTAGCTGACCTTGATATCAGTCATTACTTAGGTAAAATAACCCGGGAGCAGTTTTTGGACTTGATCCATTAGAATCTTCAAGAATAAGCATCTACTTCGGTAGGTGCTTTTTTCTTTGAAAAAAACTTTTTATTTTAATTAATTGATTCCTGCGAAATTCACTCCCTTTCCGCGGGCTAATGAAAAGAGGAACGACCCGGTTAGGCACGTAGGTCACTGGAAAACTGACGAGGAGGCTGTCGCCGCCGCAGGAAGTTTGAAGTGATCCAAGTGACTGGTCGCTGAGCTGGACATCACTTCTTTGCATTTACCTACTTCCGCAAGCCTCCTCACTCGTTCCTCGTTGCGGGGTCTCGCCTGGCTCGCTTTTCCCGCAGGAGTGTCGCGAATTTCGCTTAAGAAATGTTCTATTCAATAAAAACGCATTAGAAAAAATTAGGCACATCATTCTTCTGGGTGAATATCATGAGATTGTGAGAAAGGAGATGATGAATGATGTCAGAACATCATTATGATGAATCAATCCGAGACGACGAACGGGCGAAACACATGTACGATAAATGCAAGCAATATAAGTACTACCATGTGCTTGTTGAAACGAAGGACGGTAAAAAATTCGACGCAATCCTCATGGGTGTAAAAAAGGATAAGGTTGAACTCCTCGTCCCCGAAATGATGGAGCCGGAGTCTTATGATCGTAATGACATGAGGCAGCCGAGGTTCAGAAGATTCGGCGGTCTGTTGCTTCCGCTAGCCGGGTTAGCGGCACTCTCACTGATTCCGTACTTCCGTCCGTATCCATATCCGTATCCATATCCATATCCTTATTTTTAAGGAAAACCCTCCCTTTTTGAAGAAAGGGAGTTTTTTTTATGACAATTAGCGGGGAAATCAGCTCAAACTCGAAAGAAATCAGTGTAAAACAGAGATATATCGATGCGTATCCGAAATAACTCGTGAATTCGATAAGAAGGCTATTGTCTGAAAATTGACACAAGAAAACGCTTTCTTTATACTATTTTTATATACCGCATATATTATGTGTCGAGATTTTTTCGTTATATATAAGGAGGGGTAATATGATTTACAATGTTGAAAAAGAAACGATGAATACGCAAGACAAAGAAAAACTACAGCTTGAGAGGCTGCAAAAAACCGTCCAGGTTGTCTATGAAAACGTTCCTTTTTACAAAGAAAAGTTTGCTGAGAATAACATTACACCAGAGCAGATTAGAAGTCTTGAAGATTTAAAGAAGCTGCCTTTTACTAAGAAACAGGATCTGCGTGACCACTATCCATTCGGCCTTTTTGCAGTCAATCAGAAAGACATGGTCCGTGTGCATGCATCCTCTGGGACAAGCGGGAAACCGACTGTCGTAGGATATACAAAAGGGGATATCGAGGTCTGGAGCGAGGTCGTAGCTCGTGCGATCGCTGCTGCTGGCGGAGAACCTGGTAATGTATTGCATAATGCATATGGCTATGGACTGTTCACAGGTGGCTTAGGACTCCATTACGGATCCGAACAGCTTGGAATGGTGACGGTTCCGATTTCAGGAGGGAACACCGCGCGTCAGATCTTATTGATCCAAGATTTCCAGCCTCAAGTCATTTGCGGAACACCCTCTTACGTACTCAACATAGCGGAAACGATGGAAAAGATGGGGAAGGACCCCAGGCAGACAAGCCTGAAGTACGGCATTTTCGGTGCAGAGCCGTGGTCTGAAGAAATGCGTCAGACACTTGAAAAGAAGTTAGATATCAAAGCGATTGATATATATGGACTCAGTGAAATCATGGGACCTGGAGTATCGATCGAGTGCCATGAAGCACAAGACGGGTTACATATTGCAGACGATCATTTCTATGTCGAGGTAATCGATCCAGAGACACTTGAACCGGTGAAAGATGAGGAATATGGTGAGCTTGTCTTTACGAGTCTGACAAAGGAAGCTTTTCCGATCATCCGTTATCGTACAGGTGATATTGCGGCGATCGATCGTACGACATGTAAATGCGGCAGAACTTCTGTCCGGATGTCGAGGGTGAAAGGCCGTATTGATGATATGCTGATCATCCGTGGCGTGAACGTCTTTCCTTCTGAAATCGAAAACTGCCTATTGCAGGTTGAAGAACTTGTTCCGCATTATCAAATTTTATTGAAGAAAAAAGGGACGATGGATCTGATCGAACTTCAGGTCGAAGTCAATGAATCGACGTTAAAGAAATGTGGCGGTGACATGAAGCACCTTGATATGGATGAGCTGAAAAGAAGGATCGAGTACCAGATCAAATCGAATTGTCTCGTCTCCATTCACGTACAGATCATGGAGCCGAATTCAATTCCACGCTCTGAAGGAAAGGCAGTCAGAATCGTAGATCTTAGAGAAGAGAAAGTATTGCAGAAGAAGTAAATCAAATAAAAGCATTGAATTAATTATGACGATATTCTATAATGACGTTAAATAAACGTAATACATGGAAGGTGATAATAGATGACTATCGAGAAATCATTCGATCAGTTGACAGAAGATGAGAAGTACGAACACTTCCTGAACCGGATTGACGCTGGTGAGAAGATCGAACCTAACGATTGGATGCCTGATGACTACCGTCAATCTTTGATTCGTTTGATTTCCATGCATGGAATCAGCGAAATTATGGGAGCGCTTCCAGAAAAAGAATGGGTCCCGAAAGCGCCGTCTCTACACCGTAAATTGGCGATCATGGCGAAGGTGCAGGATGAGATGGGGCATGGCCAGCTGTTGCTTCGTGTAGCGGAAGATTTAATGGAACCACTTGACATGAACCGTGAAGACATTATGCAAAACTTGTTTTCAGGCAAATTGAAGTTTCATAATGTGTTTCATATGAAAGCGCCTACATGGGGAGACGCTGGAATTATCGCATGGTTGGTTGATGGAGCAGCCATCATTTCACAAAGCATGATGCTGAACTCTTCTTATGGGCCATATGCAAGAGCATTGAAACGGATCTGTGCTGAGGAAGTATTCCATGCGCAGCACGGTGAAAGCATCATCATGGCGCTGGCAGAGGGGACGCCGGAACAACGCGAATTGCTTCAAGATGCTCTTAACCGCTGGTGGAGTGCACTACTCATGTTTTTCGGACCGAAGAGCAAAGAAAATGCAACAACTTCTCACGTTGATAAGAACATCCGATACAAAATCCGTGAAAAGACGAATGAAGAGCTGCGACAAGAGTTCTTTACGAAATATGTACCTAGAATATGGTCTCTCGGTCTGACGATTCCGGATGAGACGATCCATTTTGATGAAGAGCAAGGAATGTGGGTTTATCAGGATCCTGATTGGAGCGAATTCAAAAAAATCGTGACTGGTAACGGACCACAATCAAAAGAGAGACTTGAACTTCGTAAAACTTCTTACGATAACAATGCCTGGGTGCGCGAGGCTTTAAATCCAACATCGAAGGCAGTATAGACGGACGAGGAGGGGAAACCATTGAGCCAAGAAAAAGACGGTTTTTATAGTGTGTATGAAGTATTCAGTAAAAAAACAGATAAAAGCCCACTACAACATCAATTCAGTCTTTTAGCTCCTAATGAAGAAATGGCCTTGATCATGGCAAGGGAAAACTTCTTCCGCCGTGAGCCTGTAGCTGACATCTGGGTTGCAAAGAGAGATAACATCCGTACAATGACCCAGGAAGAACGTGAAATGTTGAAGCGACTGAATAATAAAGAATACCGCGAAACGAAAGGTTACGGTTATTTGAAGAAAAAATGGCGTAAATATCAACAGGAACAATTCACGGAACAAAGTTTACTTAGTAACAGCAAGGGAGGAAAAGAGTGATGGCACAGGATAAAGCACTAGTGGAACTGCTCTATTCCTTAGCAGATGATGATTTCATCTTAGCGTATCGCGGTTCAGAATGGCTCGGGCTTGCACCACACATAGAAGAAGATGTCGCCTATTCATCAATCAACCAGGACATGATGGGGCACGCGGTGAAGTTTTACAGTCTACTTGAAGAATTAGGTGAGGGGAAAGCGGATGAACTCTCCCATTTGAGAACACCTGATAAATTCAGAAATGCAATACTTTTAGAAGAGAAGAACGGCGAAGGTACGTACCTTGAACAGCCGAAATTCGACTGGGCTTTCGCGGTTGTACGGAACTATTTCTATTCCGTCCATAAAAAGATCCGCATGCAATCTTTGAAACAATCAAGCTATGAACCTCTTACAAATGCTGCATCAAAAGCACTGATCGAGCTTCAATATCACTTGATGCACTGGGAAACCTGGTTCAAGCAATTGATGACGAGTACAGATGAAGCGAAAAAGCGTATGACAGCAGCGATTGAAAGATGCTGGAACGAAATGGACGGTGTCCTTACGCTAGGACCTTTTGCTGAAGAAATGGTAAGCAAAGGATACATCGCTAGTGAAGAGGAAATGCGCAGCAAATGGCTTGCACATATGGAAAAGACATTTGAACAAGTCGGTGTACCATTGCCTGGTGCACTTGGCATGACAAAAGGAAACGGCCGCCAGGGAGAACATACAGAAGACCTTGCTCAAGCGTTATCTACACTGTCTGAGGTTTATGAGACGAATCCGAAAGTGGCTTGGTAACACATCATACGGATTGTCATAGAACGTGACGGTTTTAGATCGTATTGTTTTGATATTTTTCAAACGAAATCAATTCACTACGAAACAACTAAATTTCAACCTGAGAGGAGGGTTACGATGACCGGAATTGAATCTAAACAATTGGTGGACACGATTATTGACGTGCTCCAAGGTGTTACAGACCCTGAAATCGACTCTGTCAGTATTTTGGACCTCGGAATGGTGGAAGGTGTCGAGGTGGAAGGGTCTCAGGCAAAAGTAGGTGTGCTCCCTACATTCACGGGTTGCCCGGCACTCGACATTATCCAACGGGATATCAGCAATGCCATCATCGTGGTGGAGGGGATAACTGAGGTTGAAGTCAACTTTTTATCCAAACCGATCTGGACGACGGACCGGATCACAGACCAGGGGAAAGAACAACTGAAAGAATTCGGAATATCGCCTCCTCCGGCAAATCACACACCAGGAGCACCATGGGAAATCCCATGCCCGTATTGCGGCTCGGTATACACGACAATGGAAAATCTTTTTGGACCGACCGCGTGCCGCTGCATTCTCTATTGCAGAAGCTGCAAAAATCCATTTGAAGCAATGAAACCCGTTGCCAACATAGGCGACGAATAAGAAAGGGTGTTTATATAATGGTAAAATTGATCGCGCTTTACAAGAATCCTGAAAACAAAGAAGAATTTGACGAGCACTATTTCAACACACATTCACCAATTACAGCTAAGATACCCGGACTTCGTAAAATGGAAGTGACGAAAATCGTTGGATCTCCGATGGGAGCTAGTGATTATCACCTCCTTTGTGAAATGTACTATGATGACCACGATGCATTGAAAGCAGCAATGAAAACAGACGAAGCTAAGGCTTCAGGAAAGGACCTCATGGGATTTGCTGGTGACTTGGTGACACTGATGATTGGTGAGGAAGTCGACGGTGAGTAATAAGGAGACCATTCAAACCTGGACCGAAGATGGCGTTGGTGTCATTCAACTGAACCGTCCAAAAGTATTGAATGCCTTGAACCGAAAAATGGTTACAGAAATCCTTCAAACGATGGAGGAGTGGGATCGTGATGACAGCGTGTCGGTAATGATTGTTACCGGAAACGCGAAAGTCTTTGCCGCGGGAGCGGATATTGCTGAAATGGCGGAGGATGATGCGATTTCGCTGGAACTCCTCAACCAATTTGCAGAATGGGATCGGTTAGCCTGGGTCAAAAAACCGATCATAGCTACTGTAAACGGCTATTGTCTTGGCGGGGCATTCGAACTTGCCTTAAGCTGTGACTTGATCGTCGCAGGTGAGAATGCGCAATTCGGATTCCCTGAAGTAAACCTTGGGGTAATGCCAGGCGCAGGCGGGACCGTACGACTTACGAAATTGATGGGGCGGGCAAAAGCACTTGAGTGGTTATGGCTAGGCGAATATATGACTGCAAAATATGCGAATGAAAATGGTGTTGTCAATCGTGTGGTAGCACCCGAGCTCGTTTTTGAAGAAGCGATGAAATTAGCACGTAAAATCGCAAAACAAGCGCCATTGTCGGTAAGGATGATAAAAGAAGCTGTCAACAAGTCTGTCGATCACTCTGTTTATGAGGCGATGCAATATGAGCGTAAAAACTTCTACATGCTATTCTCTTCTGAGGACCAGAAGGAAGGGATGAAGGCTTTTGTTGAAAAACGAGAACCACAATTCAAAGGAAAGTAAGGAGCGGTTTAGGTATGTATGAAACGATCGAATACGTTACAGAAAACAATGTCGCTTGGCTTCGACTGAACCGCCCAGATAAATTCAATGCTTTTACAGAACAGATGAATATAGAGATAACAAAAGCGTTGAAGCAAGCAGAAAAAGATAGTGAAGTGCGTTGCCTCGTGATTACAGGAAACGGGAAGGCATTTTGCTCAGGGGAAGACCTGGCGGGGGTCAAACAAGATACGGATCACGCTGAAATATTACGTAAACGCTACAATCCAATGGTTGAAAAACTGGCGAACTTCGAGAAACCGGTCATTGCTGCTGTCAATGGTGTCGCAGCAGGAGCCGGGATGAGCCTCGCGCTCGCTTGCGATTTCCGACTTATATCTGAGAAAGCAAGTTTCATAGAGGCCTTCATAAACGTAGGTCTTGTACCGGATTCAGGCAACCTTTTTTACCTTCCTAGATTGATAGGCCATGCAAAAGCGCTTGAACTTGCAGTAATGGGAGAAAAGGTTTCTGCGGAAGACGCTAAGGACTTGGGATTAGCAACAAGAGTCATTTCGCTTGATCGTTGGGAAGAAGAGGTTTCAGCATTTGCAGAAAACCTTGCACAAAAACCGACGAAAGCAATCGGCTTGATCAAAAGATATTTGAGGAAGAGCTGGGATGCAGATCTCAGTGAAATGCTTGAAAACGAAGCGTATGCCCAGCGTACAGCAGGACAGACAGAAGACCACGCTGAAGGCGTGCAAGCTTTCATAGAGAAAAGAAAGCCCGTATTCAAAGGCTGCTAATAGTAAAACAGAAGCGCCCGCGAAGAAAACTAGTGCTGGGCGAGTCATCAGATCGAGACAAATACTCAACTACAATTAAAGGAGTGACTGATCAATGAGTACTACTAAAGAACAGCAACAAGTCGCAACAGAAATGAAGCGTGAAGCATACAAGATGATCATAAATGGACAACAAGTTGATAGCGTTTCTGGAGAAACATTCACTACTTACAATCCTGCAACTGGTGAAGCCCTAGCAAAAGTGGCGAAAGCTGGTACTGAGGATGTCGATAAAGCGGTTGAAGCAGCTCGTACTGCATTCGACTATGGAAAATGGCCGAAATATCCGGTTGGAAAGCGTGCTCGTGTATTGAACAAAATTGCTTCAATCATGCGCAGTCGTTTCGATGAATTGGTTGAGCTCGAGGTATTGAACAGTGGTAAATCATTAACGGCTGCTCAAGGACAAGTCATGCAAGCCGTTGAAAACTTTGAATTCTATGCAGGTGCAATCGTTGGCCACCGCGGACATGTGAACAACATGCCAGGACCTTTTACAAATACAGAAACGAAAGAACCACTCGGTGTCTGTGCACAAATCATCCCGTGGAACTATCCGATGATGATGGCTTCATGGAAGGTAGCACCTGCAATTGCTGCAGGTAACTCGATCGTATTGAAGCCTGCAAGCTTGACACCTCTTACTGCAATCATCTTAACGGAAATCTGTCATGAAGCAGGTGTTCCGGAAGGTGTTGTCAATATCGTCACTGGACCTGGTTCTACAGTTGGAAATCATTTGGTTGAACACCCAGATGTCGATAAAGTAGCTTTCACAGGTGAAACGGGTACAGGAAAAGACATCATGGCAAAAGCTTCTGAAACGTTGAAGCGCGTAACATTAGAGCTTGGTGGTAAGTCACCGAACATCGTATTTGAAGATGCGAACATGGATGCAGCTGTAGACGGCTCTCTATTCGGAATCTTCTATAACACAGGACAATCATGTGAAGCACGTTCTCGTCTTTTTGTCCACGAAAACGTCTATGATGAGTTCATGGAAAAGTTTGTTGAAAAAACGAAGAAGCTTACACTCGGCAATCCGCTAGATCAAGGAACTCATGTCGGCTCGATCATCAGTGAAAGCCAGGTAGAAGTGATCGATGGTTATGTAAAAGAAGCTGAAAAACAAGGTGCGAAAGTCCTTGTAGGTGGAGGCCGTGCGAAGGTTGAAGGTTTCGAAAATGGTCACTGGTATTTGCCGACTGTCATCACGAATGTGACGAATGATATGAAGATTGCACAAGAAGAGATCTTCGGACCAGTTGTCGTCGTCATGAAGTATAGCGATGAAAAAGAAGTCTTGAAGCTTGCAAACGATACAGTATTCGGTCTTGCGGCTGCAATCTGGACCACGGATCACGCGCGTGCGAACCGTGTAGCTACTAAGTTGAAGGCTGGTACGGTCATGGTCAACTCTCCGTTCTCAGCATTCCCTGGAACGCCGTTCGGTGGTTACAAGCAATCTGGATTTGGAAGAGAGCTTTGTATCGAAACGCTTGATTTGTATACTGAGACAAAGAGTGTCATCTCTTATGTCGGTGGCAAGCCGTTGAATCCGTTCGGAGTGTAACCTTAATGAACTAATGGGGGCGAGCACCTTTTCAGGCTGCTCGCCTTCAGCTTTAAGGGACATGAAACTCCCTCAAGTCATTTCTGGACAAAACTTCAAACTATCTGGACATAATCCTGGATTTTCTGGACATAATCTTGGATTTTCTGTACAAAAATCCAGTTTATCTGGACAAACACATGGATTTTCTGGACAAATAGGCAAAACATACCCATTTTACAAGGGAGTGGAAGAGAGACATGATCAAACATATTACCGTCATCGGATCCGGCGTCATGGGCAGGGGAATCGCTTATGTAGCTGCTGTCGGCGGATATAAGACAACTCTGGTTGATATTTCAGAAAAAGCGTTAGAGAGTGCGAAGACCGAAATCAATACGATTTTCGCAAAAGGTGTTCAACGAAACAAGTTGAGTGAAGAAGCCGCGCACGAAGGCATGGAACGGATGTCATACTCATCCGACCTCGAAGGCACTGTAGCCAATTCCGATATGGTGATCGAGGCGGTTCCAGAAAACATCGATATCAAGCGGAATGTGTTCAAGACGATCGACCAGCATGCACCTGAGCATTGTTATTTCGCCACGAACACATCCACGATGAGTCCGACTGAGATCGCCTCTTATACAAATCGGCCTGGAAAAGTCATCGCGATGCATTTCTTCAACCCGGTTCATAAAATGCCTTTGATTGAAATCATCAAAGGGCTCGATACTGCAGAGGATACGGTTAAAGTTGCGAATGAAGTCGCTGTCAAAATGGGGAAAGAAACGGTCACCGTCAATGAATTCCCAGGCTTTGTAACGAGCCGGATCAGTGCGCTTGTCGGAAACGAAGCCTTCTATATGCTTCAAGAAGGTGTCGGTTCTCCTGAAGAAATCGACAAGGCGATCAAGCTCGGACTCAACTATCCGATGGGTCCGTTTGAACTCGGCGATCTCGTCGGATTAGATACACGGCTTAATAATTTGAAATACTTACATGAAACATTAGGGGAAAAATATCGACCATGTCCGCTGCTTGTAAAATATGTGAAAGCTGGGCGTATTGGTAGAAAAGCAGGTGTTGGTGTCTATGATTACCGTGAGCAAGGAGGTTCTGAATAATGCGTGAAGTCGTCATTGTTGATGCAGTGAGAACACCGATCGGACGCTATAAAGGTGCATTGAAAAATATCCGTCCGGATGATCTCGGAAGCATCGTGATCAAATCCTTGCTTGAGCGTAACCCGGACATGCCGAAGGATCAGATCGAAGAAGTCGTTTTCGGAAATGCAAACGGGGCTGGAGAAGAAAACCGTAACGTTGCCAGAATGTCAGCCTTACTCGCCGATCTTCCAATTGAAGTTGGCGGGACAACAATCAACCGCTTATGCGGATCAGGATTGGATGCAGTCAGTTATGCGGCACGTGCAATCATGGCTGATGAAGGAGATATCTTCATCGCAGGTGGAACTGAAAGCATGACACGTGCTCCGTTTGTAATGGGAAAACCCGATGTGGAATTCCCGCGTGGAAACCGTGAAATGTTCGATACGACAATCGGCTGGAGATTCGTGAACCCGGTTTTAGAAGAAAAATACGGAATAGACAGCATGCCTGAAACAGCTGAAAATGTGGCAAAAGACTATAACATTGGCCGTGAAGAACAAGACCAATTCGCTTATGAAAGCCAGATGAAAGCAAAACGCGCGATGGAAGAAGGACGATTGAAGGATGAAATCGTACCTGTCGTCTATAAAGACCGGAGAGGGAACGAAATCGTAGTCGATACTGATGAGCATCCACGTCCGAACAGTTCACTGGAAAAGCTTTCAACATTGAAGCCACTTTTCAAGGATGGAACGATCACGGCAGGAAACGCCTCTGGAATCAATGATGGCGCTTCAGCTTTATTGCTCATGAGTAAAGAAAAGGCTGATGAACTTGGCCTTAAGCCGTTAGCAAAATACATTACATCGGCGACTGCCGGGGTTGAGCCCCGTGTAATGGGACTTGGACCGATCCACGCATCTCGTAAAGCGTTGAAACGTGCAGGATTGTCATCCAGCGACCTTGGTCTGGTCGAATTGAACGAAGCATTTGCTTCTCAATCATTGGAGTGTATCCGCCAGCTTGAATTGTCTCCATCCCGTGTCAATGTTAATGGGGGAGCGATTGCTTACGGGCATCCTCTAGGTGCAAGTGGCGCGCGGATTTTAACGACATTGGTCCATGAAATGCGTAAGCAGAACACACGTTACGGCCTTGCGACGATGTGCATCGGAGTCGGCCAAGGAATCGCTGCTATTGTCGAAGGTTACGATTACTAATTTTAGATGGAGGAATCAGAATGTCATTGATCTTATACGAAGTAAAAAATCATATTGCCTATGTGACACTGAACCGACCTGATGTGTTGAATTGCTTCAACTACGATACATTGAAAAAATTAGGCGAAGTCGTCGAAGAGATCCATCATAATCCTGAAGCACGTGTCGTCATTTTTACCGGAGCGGGCGAGAAGGCATTCAGTGCTGGAGCTGATCTGAAAGAGCGTAAGAACCTCACTGAAAATGAAGTGCGCCGTAACGTCACGAAAATCAGAGACGTTTTTACCGCAGTCGATAAGCTGCCACAGCCTACAATCGCAGCGATGAACGGCTATGCCTTCGGTGGAGGTTTCGAGCTTGCGTTGGCATGTGACTTCCGGATTGCGGTCGATACGAAAATGGGCTTGACGGAGCTCGGATGGGCGATCATCCCTGGTGCTGGTGGTACCCAGCGTCTGCCGCGCCTGATTGGACAGGCTAAAGCGATGGAGTTGATCCTGACTGCGAAAAAGCTGTCTTCAGATGAAGCGATGCAATATGGAATCGTAAATGAAGTGGTTTCTTCTGAAAAATTGATTGAAACTGCTGAACAATGGGCAGAAAGAATGCTGAAGAATGGTCCGATTGCCTTGAAACAAGCAAAATATGCTATCAAGCAAGGCATGAACGTTGACTTGGAGACAGGACTCAATCTTGAAGCAAAAGCGTATGAAGTGACGATTCCGACGAAGGATCGTGTTGAAGCACTTGTCGCTTTTGGGGAAAAACGTCCGCCGCAGTTTAAAGGAGAATGACGATATAAAGACTGTCCATCCTTTTTACGGCATATTTAAGTGTAGTAATGTTTTACTACTGGTAAAGGAATAGGGAAACTACGACTGCATCTGAGTTAAGGCTTGATTTCGCCGGGTTTTCCTATTAATATTGTGGGTAATTTGAAAGATTGAATCGGAAAAGGATGAACACGATGCAAAACAGTCTGAACACACGGTCAATGATTTTTACGTTATACGGAGATTACATCCGTCACTACGGAAACGATATATGGATTGGCAGTTTGATCCGCTTGTTGAAGGAATTTGGACATAATGAACAATCGGTCCGTGCTGCGATATCCAGAATGAACAAACAAGGGTGGGTTACCGCTGAACGTAAAGGGAACAAAAGCTATTACCGATTGACGGAACAAGGCGTCGAAAGGATTGAAGAAGCGGCGAACCGGATTTTCAAGCTTCAACCTGAAACATGGGATGGGAAGTGGAGAATGTTCACTTACACGATTCCAGAGGATAAGAGAAGCATCCGCGATGAGCTGCGGAAAGAACTAGTTTGGAGTGGTTTCGGCCTGTTATCCAACAGCTTCTGGATTTCACCGAATCAACAAGAAAAACAGGTGAACCAGATGATTGAAAAGTATGACATACGTGATTATGTCCATTTCTTCCTATCTGAACATAAAGGTCCTCATAAAAGTGAGAAACTCGTGGAAGAATGCTGGGATTTGAACGAAATCAACATGAAGTACGAGGATTTTATCAAAACCTACAGCCAGAAATATGTCATCGATAAAAGCAAGATTGAAAAAGGGGAGAAGTCGGACGGAGAATGTTTTGTGGAGCGAACGAAGCTTGTCCACGAATACCGGAAATTCCTGTTTATCGATCCAGGATTGCCGCAAGAGCTGTTACCGAAAAAATGGCTCGGGGATTATGCTGCAAGCCTTTTCAGTGACTACTACAAGGCTTTGGCACAGCCTGCAAGCCGTTTCTTTGAGGATGTTTTCAGGGAAGGAAACGAAATGAAAAACCGCGACAAGAAATATGATGCGTTAAACCACCCGCTGATCATCGAATCGAATAATTAAAGGTCTTACAAAACACTTAGCGGACACCAGAGACCTTATTTGTAAACAATACACCCATATTTGGAGTTTAGCGGACACCAGAGACCTTATTTGGTAGAAATCATTAAAAATCAGGCGCTTTTGCCACAAATAAGGTACCATATGTCCTCTAATCCTTACCAACACCTCTTTTTGTCATAAATAGCGGCTGAGGTGTCCGCTACATTATAGACGGATTAGACCAATGGAAAAGGGGTTGTCCAAAATATGGATCAGCCCCTTTCTAAAGCAACCTACGTGTTGTACTGGCTCAATCTACGCCAAGTTTTCTTTACACCTCATGGTTTAAGTGCAACTAAGGCTCAATCTACGCCAAGGTTTGATTTCGCCAAGTTTTCTTTAAACTCTTTGGCTTTTTGTTCATAGGTGTCAATCGTCAATTTGATCAGTTCAAGGTCTTTATCATTCAGTTCTCGGACGACTTTTCCTGGCGATCCCATCACCATTGTGCGAGGTGGAATCTTTTTACCAGGTGGGACCAATGTGTTTGCCCCGATAAAGGCAGATTCACCGATTTCGGCGCCATCCAGGATTGTCGCGCCCATCCCGACCAGCGCACCTTTACGAATCGTACACCCATGGAGGATGACATTATGCCCGATCGACACTTCATCTTCAAGAATGAGTGGGAACTCTTCGTATAAGTGTAGTGTACAGTTGTCCTGGACGTTACAGCGGTCACCGATTCGGATTGGTGCTTCATCACCACGGACCACCGTATTGAACCAGACACTTGAATTTTTACCAATCGTAACATCACCAATGATATGTACACCTGGTGCGATAAAAACGGATTCGTCCACTAGAGGACTTTGACCGTTGTATGGATATAACATAAAAAAACCTCCTTGAAAGCGTTTCCTAGATTATATCATAGATGGAAAAACAGAAGGCGCCTTGTAAACTAGAGGTAGTTGAGTGATTCACCCGGTGTTTTGCACGATTAAATCGCTTTATGGAATGGTGTAAAGATAGATGCTGAAACCTATTTCCAAAAACAACAACCTATGTGAAAACAGCCAATCGTAAAGTTGCACGATCTAAAACAATTTGTGCACGAGAAAGCCGATTAACCGCAATTCAACAATTACTTTCAACAGAAAGGATCATCAATATGAACCCGTTATACCAATTACTCAAAATCAAATACCCTATTATCCAAGGGGGGATGGGGAACGTTTCAAATGCACCTTTGACGGCTGCAATTTCTGAAGCTGGAGGTTTGGGAACAATCGGGATCGGTACCTTTCAACCTGATGAAATCGAAGATCTTATCAAACGTACAAAAGAACTTACGGACAAACCGTTTGCAGTGAATATTCCACTGAATGTTTCTCCATCTGTGAATGAAGCGGCGGTGCTCATGTTACAATACAAAGTGCCTGTTGTCGTGTTATCTGCAGGAAACCCCGCACCGTTCATCCCTAAGTTTAAAGAACGCGGAGTGAGAGTAATTTGTGTGGTCGCTTCAGTCAAACATGCACGAAAGGCAGAAGAAGCAGGCGCAGACATCATCGTTGCGGAAGGTTATGAAGCAGCCGGAATCAATGCAACTGAGGAATCGACGACAATGACCCTCATCCCGCAAGTGGCGGATGCGGTTGATATCCCTGTCGTTGCTGCTGGTGGTATTGGAGATGGACGTGGACTAGCGGCTGCCCTGGCACTTGGTGCGTCCGGGGTTCAGATGGGCACGCGATTTATTGCAACACAAGAGGGTGTTTTCCATGAGAACTATAAGCAAAAACTGATTGAAGCCGGTGATACAGAGACGACGATTGTCGGCAGAAGCTATGGGAAAATCCGCCGCCTGATGAAGACGCCTTATGCTAAACAGCTATTGGAAGAGGAAGCGAATGGAGCGGACCTTCAATCGTTCGTGGCGAAGACGACAGAAGAGTTCCACCGTAAAGGAGCGGTTGAAGGGGATTTAGAAGAAGGATTCATCAATTCGGGGCAAATCGCTGGATTAATCCGTGACATACCGACAGTTTCAGAGTTACTGGAGCGTATGATGTCAGAGTTGAAAAAAACGTTGGGCACGTTAGATGAAAAGTATTGAGAAGTTAGTTGGTTTAATCCTTCAAAGCTTTGACGCTGTAAAATTTTTATAGTTGTCTTATTTACAAATATTTGTTACGAATAGATATTAAAGATATAAAACTAATAGATAGTTCTGGAGGTACTTATGGCGCAGCAAGAACAATGGGCATCAAAACTTACATTCATTTTAGCAGCAGCAGGTTCGGCTATCGGACTGGGCGCGATCTGGAAGTTTCCATACGTCGCTGGTAATAGTGGTGGGGGGGCATTCTTCCTTGTATTCCTGCTATTCACTTTACTAGTAGGTCTACCGTTATTATTAGCTGAATTCGTTATTGGACGCAGTACACAAAAAGAAGCCATTTCAGCTTACCGAACCATAGCACCAGGGTGGGAATTCATCGGCCGTATTGGTGTATTCAGTGCATTCATTCTATTATCCTTCTATAGTGTAATTGGTGGTTGGATTCTATTATATTTCGGTGCAAGCATAACCGGGTACATTTCTGGTGTCAGTGACTATGAACAGTTATTTGGAACAATCATCTCCAATCCGTGGACAGCTGTAGGCTCTCAGCTTGCCTTCATCCTGTTGACGATTATCGTGGTTGCACGTGGGATTAAGGAAGGAATCGAGAAGGCAAGTAAATGGATGATGCCTGCGTTATTCATCTTGTTCCTCATTTTGATCGGACGCTCGTTGACACTGGATGGAGCGATGGAAGGGGTACGATTTTTTCTTGAGCCGGACTTTAGCAGATTGACATCTGAAGGTGTTCTTTTCGCACTTGGTCAGTCGTTCTTCTCCTTAAGTCTCGGTATATCTGTCATGGTGACGTACAGTTCTTATTTGTCGAAAAATGAAAGCCTGGGAAGGTCTGCAGGTTCGATCGTGGCGATGAACATCTTCATTACGATCCTTTCAGGGCTGGCCATTTTTCCGGCAGTATTCTCATTAGGCTTTGAGCCGACGGCAGGGCCAGGATTGTTGTTCATCGTTTTACCGTCTGTCTTTGCTCAAATGCCGGCAGGAACATTCTTCTTTATTACTTTCCTGGCATTATTCCTGTTCGCAACATTGACTTCAGCGTTCTCGATGCTTGAGATCATCGTTGCGTCTGTAGCGAAAAATTCCCGCCAGCGTCGTTCGAAAGCAGCTTGGTTGATTGGGATTGCTATTTTTGTAGTCGGTGTACCATCAGCACTTTCATATGGTATTCTGGGGAATATCACATTGTTTGATAAAATCATTTTTGACTTGATGGACTACCTTGTAAGTAACATCATGCTTCCGTTAGGGGCATTGTTGATTTCGATCTTTGTACCTTGGAAAATGAAGCGTGAAGTACTTGTGGCGGAATTGACAGATGGCAGTCATACTGGAAAAAGGCTATTGGCACTATGGCTGCTGGTGTTGAAGTATTTCGTACCGCTCGTTATTGTAATCGTATTCATTGATGCACTTGGATTCATTTAAAAGTAGTTTGAGAAGAGCAGCTTACGCAGCTGCTCTTTTTCATATTTTCCGAGGTCAATTTTGTGAAATCCTACGTTTTATTTGTAAATCACTTTGGATTATTTGTAAAACCACAGTTGATATTTGTGAATTACGAGGGTTTATTGGTAGAACCGACGAACAAAGGTTTAAAACTCGAAATAAAGGCGAACGATATAGTACAATGATGTACGGACAACATAGAGTGAAACGTTAGAAAGGGGAATCATCCTATGCTAAATGAAAAAGTAGCTGTCATCACGGGTGCATCCCGGGGTGCAGGAAAAGCAATTGCCACCCGATTAGCAGCCGAGGGAACGAAATTAGCAATCATCGGGTCTTCTGAACAGATCCATGAAACCGCAAAAGAATTAGAGGAAAACGGCAGCGAGGTACTGAGCCTTCAGGCCGATGTTACAGATGAGCAACAAGTTAAAAAAGCGTTCAAGCAAACCTTCGATCATTACGGACAAGTTGATATTTTAATCAATAACGCTGGAATCGGATTTTTCAAAACCGCGGGAGAGACAACCCTTGAGGAATGGGAGAAAGTCTTTGCTGTCAACACGCGCGGAGTGTTTTTAACCACAAAGGAAGTCCTCCCGTTCATGAAGGAAAAACGATCCGGTACGATCATCACAATTTCATCTGATGTAGGTAGAAGGACGATCGCAAATGGATCAGCGTATACTGCTACCAAGTATGCGGTTCAAGGATTTATCGGTTCAGTCGCTCAGGAAGTGCAAGAGTACGGCATCCGTGTTGGTACTGTAAATCCTGGAGCAATCGATACGTTCTTTGCAGATTCCAAGCAGGGTGAAGTGCATAAGGAAGATTGGTTGAAGGTCGATGACATCGCAGAAGCAGTATGTTACATGGCTTCAGCTCCGAAACACATGGTCATCGATGAAATCGTCCTCCACCCATTGTCCCAGGAATACCCGAGATATTAATTCCAAATCAAATTAACAAGTTGAAGATGACTCGAAAGTATCGATATTCACAAAATAGCGGTTCCGTTAGTGAATACGGCATACGATTCGGGTCGTCTTTTTTATTGAAGAAAAAGGTACGGCTTCAAGGGGGATGACCGTCACTTTAAAGCGTTAAAACCTTGGTATTATGCAAAAATAGCCCCTTTCAAAACAAGCTGGAACCTGACATTTCATTGCATTTTATTAAACAAAATGATATTATATCGTTAAATAAACGTCATATTTAAAATGGATAATACCGTCCATTTATAAGAGGAATGAACTGGACTTAAGAATAGAAAACAGTTTCTCTACATGAAGATAAGAAGCAAAGGAGGCAGATATAATGAAGCCAGGTATGCAAGTAGGTCAACAGGCTACCATTACTGCTACAGTGACACCTGATATGTATGCGCAGTTCGAAGGGAATTTAGTACACCCTGCTTATTCGACTGTTTCGATGGTCTATCACATGGAATGGGCTGCACGACAAATCATTCTCCCTTATCTCGAAGAACACGAGGAAGGGATTGGCGGCGGAGTAACAGCGAAACATTTGAATCCTACGCCTGCGGGAAGTGAAATCACCGTAACGGCTATCCTTAGAGAAATAAAAGGGAAGGCGGTCATCTGTGATCTCGAAGTCCGGAACAATAAAGAAAAAATCGGAGAAGGCGAAGTCACTCAATATATACTACCGAAAGAGATGATCAAGGAAAAAATCGAGTCGATGAAGGCTTAATTTTTTGCGTATTTATGAAAGCGTTTACGATGACGGTTCAATAGTCATCAAGATTAATAGAATTGGGGGATTACATCATGTTTGAACGCATCAATGGACACGAACAAGTTTTGTTTTGCAATGATCCTGATACAGGGTTGAAAGCAATTATCGCGATACATAATACGACACTGGGACCAGCACTGGGCGGTTGTCGTATGAGACCATACAATTCTACGGATGAGGCGATCGAGGACGTACTCCGTCTATCAAAAGGAATGACCTATAAATGTGCTGCGGCAGATGTCGACTTCGGAGGCGGAAAGGCAGTCATCATCGGAGATCCATTGAAGGATCGATCACCGGAATTGTTCCGTGCGTTCGGCCAATTCGTAGAGTCGTTAAGCGGACGTTTCTATACGGGTACCGATATGGGGACGACTCCAGACGATTTCGTCCATGCATTGAAAGAAACGAATTGCATCGTCGGTGTCCCTGAAGAATATGGCGGAAGCGGAGATTCATCGATTCCGACTGCAGAAGGGGTCCTTTATGGTCTGAAAGCGACGAATAACGTCCTTTACGGTTCCGATGATTTAAGTGGTAAAACGTATTCGATCCAGGGACTTGGAAAAGTTGGATACAAAGTGGCTGAAAAGCTTCTTGAAGATGGCGCCGACCTTTATGTCACTGATATTAATGAATCTGCAATCAGACGGATCATCGAGCATGCTGAAGGTCTGAAAGGGAACGTGAAAGTCGTAGAAGGTGATGAAATCTATAGTGTTCCAGCGGATGTTTTCGTTCCTTGTGCACTTGGTGGAATCATCAATGATGAAACAATTGAGAAGTTGAAAGTGAAAGCCGTCGTCGGATCGGCGAACAACCAGCTTTTAAGAGATGAACACGGCAAGTTCTTGCAGGAAAAAGGAATCATATATGCACCAGACTATATCGTTAACGCTGGCGGACTCATCCAGGTGTCTGATGAGTTGTACAGCCCGAACAAAGACCGCGTATTGGCAAAAACAAAAGCGATATATGACACGCTGATGGAAATCTACCAAAAATCAAATGAACAATCGATCTCCACTGCAGAGTCTGCAAATCAATTTTGTAATGATCGTTTGACAAAGAGAATGAAGCGCAACAGCTTCTTCAGTCATAAGAAACGACAAAAATGGAATGTACGTAACTAAGGAGGGGTCTTATGGAAACGCAATTTCCGATGAAACAGATCTTGAATGAAGATGGCGTCGTCGTCAACTCAGAATTTGAAAACGAGATGACAGAATCATTGACGAAAGAACTCTATATAAAAATGCTCAGAGCTCGGATGTTTGACCGCAAAGGTGTAAACCTCCAGCGGCAAGGCCGGATCGGTACGTATGTCCCATTTGAAGGGCAAGAAGCAGCTCAAGTAGGAAGCTCGCTTGTGCTTGAAGAAGGCGACTGGATGTTCCCGACATACCGTGATCATGCGGCGACTTTGACTTATGGCCATTCAGCCCGCAACCTCTTCCTTTATTGGAAAGGTTATCCGATAGGATGTGTACCCCCGGAAGGGAAGAACATTTTCCCTCCAGCAGTACCAATCGCTTCCCAACTTTTACATGCCACAGGTACAGCATGGGCTGAAAAAATGAAGGGAACCGACCGTGGCTCCATCGTCTATTTCGGTGACGGTGCAACTTCAGAAGGAGACTTTCATGAGGGGCTGAATTTTGCAAGCGTATTCAATGCCCCTGTTGTCTTTTTCAATCAAAACAACGGGTTCGCCATTTCGGTGCCGATGGAAAAACAGATGAAAACGAAGACGATTGCTCAAAAAGCAGTCGCTTATGACATCCCTGGCGTCCGAATCGACGGAAACGATATTTTTGTCGTGTATTTCGAAACGAAAAAAGCGATGGAGCATGCACGCCAAGGAAACGGTCCGACGTTGATCGAGGCTGTAACCTATCGCTACGGTGCTCATACGACGGCTGATGATCCAAGCAAATATCGTGATCAAGAAGAAGCGAAACGCCGCCGGGAAACCACCGATCCGCTATTGCGACTAGAGCGTTATATGGCTAATAAGGGCTATTTTGAAGAGGCTTGGAAAACACAGGTCGAAGAAGAGATCACAAGAGAAATCGAACAAGCTGTTGAAGATATGGAAGCATTCGGTCCAGCAGAGCCGACAGATATGTTTACGCATGTTTTCCAAACACCGACATGGTCTGTCCAAGATCAGCTTGATGGATTCAAGTCCCGTATCAAGGAGGAAGTGTAAATGAGTACAGCGGTTAAAACTCAGAAACTGACGATGGTGCAAGCGATCACCGATGCAATGGCGACAATGATGCGCGAGCATGACAATGTACTCGTTTTAGGTGAGGATGTCGGAAGGAATGGCGGAGTTTTCCGTGCGACTGACGGACTTCAGGCTGAATTCGGCGAAAAACGAGTCATTGATACGCCATTGGCGGAATCTGGAATCATCGGAACTTCGATCGGACTTGCGATGAATGGCTTCCGACCGATTGCGGAAATGCAATTTTTCGGCTTCATCTATCCTGCATTCAACCAGATCATGACGCATGCTTCACGGATCCGTTCACGTACACTTGGTCATTTTACAGTGCCAATGGTTATTCGAGCGCCATTCGGAGCTGGTGTCCGTGCGCCTGAAATCCACTCTGACAGTGTCGAAGCACTCTTCACACATATGCCAGGTATCAAGGTGGTCGTTCCATCCAATGCATATGATGCAAAAGGGCTTTTGATTGCGAGCATCGAGGATTCTGATCCGGTCTTGTTCTTGGAGCCGATGCGCTGCTACCGTTCACATAAGCTTGAAGTACCGGAAGAGAAATATACAGTTGAAATCGGAAAAGGTGCTCGTCTTCAAGAGGGTGAAGACATAACCCTGATTGCATGGGGGGCGATGGTGGACGTCGTAAAGAAAGCGGCGAAGGAAATTGAACAAGCGGAAGGGATCACGTGTGATGTTCTTGATTTGCGTACGCTTTATCCGCTAGACCGTGATTTGATCAGTGAATCTGTCCAAAAAACCGGGCGTGGTGTCATTGTCCATGAAGCACCTGGAACAGGCGGAGTAGGCAACGATGTGGTTTCGTTGATCAATGACACCTCATTCCTGCACTTGCGCTCACCGATCAAGCGTGTGACAGGTCATGATACACCGGTTCCGATGTTTGCTATCGAGGACCACTATCTGCCTGATGCTGAGCGTGTCAAGCAGGCTATTGTTGATACAGTACGTTTCTAAGATAGGAGGAAGAAGATGATTGAAGTAAAGCTCCATGACATCGGGGAAGGAATAACAGAAGGAGAAATTACACATTTTCATGTCTCTCCAGGAGACGTAGTCAAAATCGACCAACCATTAGTAGAGGTCCAAACAGATAAAGTAACGGCGGAACTTCCGTCGCCAGTCGCTGGTACGGTAAAAGAAATCAAAGCCTCTGAAGGTGAAGTCGTCACAGTCGGTACTACGATCATCCTGATTGAAAAAGAAGGGAGTGTCCCTACGCAAGATAAGATGCCGGAAGAACCACTACAGGAGAAACAAGAAAAACCTGTACCAGCTGCTCAACCTGAACGTTCAATGAGCGCAGTACAGTCCATGACACGCTTAACAAGACGTGTACTTGCAGCTCCATATACAAGGAAAATTGCTCGTGAAAACAACGTAGACATCGAGCAGATCAATGGGTCTGGCCCAGCTGGACGCGTAACCGAAGAGGATGTCTATCAATTCATCAATGGCGGTCAGGAACAGGTGGAAAAGAAACAAGAAGGATCGTCTGAGACCCCTGTTTCAATAACAAAAGCTGCGGTAGAAACAAAAGAAATTCCGTTCAAAGGACGCCGAAAACAGATTGCGCAGAAGATGACGCAATCACTTTACACGATTCCACATGTATCGCACTTTGACGAAGTCGATCTTACGAATCTATTAGACTTGAAAAAATCCCTTAAAACAGCTGACCCGGATGGATCGAAGGGCATGAACGTATCACTCGCAGCCTTCTTTGTAAAAGCGTTACAGCTAGCGCTACGTGATTATCCAATCTTCAATGCAAAACTGGATGAAGAGAATGAAGTCATTCGCCTTGAAGGTGAAGTGAACATGGGGATTGCGACAGATGCAGATGATGGTTTGATCGTACCTGTTGTGAAGAATGTTGAGCAAAAGTCGATTTCCACGATCAACAGTGAAATGAAAGAGCTGATTAATAAAGCTAAAACGAATAAATTGAAGCCATCTGAAATGAAGGGCGGTACTTTCACGATCAGTAATGTCGGTCCGCTAGGGAGCACTGGGGCGACCCCAATCATCAACCATCCTGAAGTCGGTTTGATGGCTTTCCATAAGACAAAGAAAATGCCAGTTGTCATCAATGATGAAATCGTCATCCGTTCGATCATGAACGTATCGATGACATTCGATCACCGTGTTGCGGACGGAGCTACCGCAGTCGCATTTACAAATCGCTTCATGCACTATATCGAAAACCCTGCAGCAATGACATTGGAGCTGATATAACATGGTAGTAGGTGAAGTAATACAAGAGCGTGAATTGATCATCGTCGGCGGTGGACCTGGTGGATACAATGCTGCAATCCGTGCTGCCCAGCTCGGAATCGAGGTTACTTTGATTGAAAAAGGAGAACTCGGTGGCATCTGCCTAAGTAAAGGGTGTATCCCATCAAAGCTTTATGCCCACACAGCTGAAAAGCTGGGGGATTGGAAACACATGCAGCAGCTTGGGATTGAAGCTACTGAACCTAAGTTCAACATGGACCAGCACAACACCTACATGATACAAACCGTTTCTGCTTTGCAAAAGGGTGTTGAAGCTCTATGTAAAGCAAATAAAATCGAGGTCATTAATGGGAGCGCCTCTTTTATGACTGGAAACCGTATCGGTGTTGAATCGGGCGATACGTTCGAGATGTTTAAATATGAAAAGGCGATTGTCGCGACTGGGGCATCATCCTATATACCACAGGAGATCGACGCTCGCTTCAATCACGTATACAACGCTCAGGAGATATACGCAATCGAAGAAGTGCCAGAGCATCTCGTAATCTATGGATCCGACTATATTGCTTTAGAAGCGGCTACGAGTTTCAATGCAATGGGCTCGAAGGTTACGATTGTCTTAGATGGGGGTAATGAGTTCGGAATTGATACGGAGATCAACAAAGAATTGACGCGTGTCTTGAAAAAATCAAAGATAAAAGTCATCAAAAATACCGTTATCGAAACAGTTGAAGAAAGTGATGACAACGTAACCCTTTACTTGCTGAAAAAGGATGAAAAACTGACGGTTGATGGATCTCATCTGCTCGTTTCAACTGGATTCAGGCCGAACACTACTGACCTTGGTCTTGAAGCATTATCAATGGAAACAGACGAGAACGGGTTTCTAGTCGTCAACGAATTCAGCGAAACGACAGAAAAGAATATCTATGCGGTAGGGGATGTAACGATCGGACCTTCACTTGCTGTCAAAGCGATCAAGCAAGGAAAAGTAGCAGCAGAACACATTGCAGGGAAAACACCGGAGCTCAATCTCCGCTACATCCCGACAGTGGTTCATACTTCTACTCCGATCGCATACGCAGGCCTTACGGAAGCACAAGCTGTGGAAGAGGGCTATCAAGTAGTTACCGGCCAATTCTCGATGGCAGGGAATGGCTTCGCGAGTATCGCTGGTAAAAAAGAAGGGCTTGTCAAAATCGTCAAAGACGCTGAAACAGATCTGTTGCTCGGTGTCCATATGATCGGTCAGGGTGCAGTAGAAATGATATCATCTGGTGTGACAGCACTTGAGATGGCAGCTCGCGATGAAGATCTCTCGTATCCATTCTATCCTCACCCAAGCTTCAACGAAGGATGGTTGGAAGCACTTGAGTCAATGACCGGAGAAGCGATTCATATCCCGCCGAACAAACAACAGAAGAAAGAAGCAGAGCCAGTAGGATGATATATAAGGAAGGCTGACCGAAAACCAATTCGGTCAGCTTTTTTCATAATCGAAGCTATTCTGGTACAATACTGTATTATTGCTTAATGTATAGGTGAATAGAATACGTGGATGAAAGTCTATAAAATTGACGATGAAAAATAACCTGAGCGGACGTCCACCCAGGTTGGAACAGCTATGAATTTCAACGATAATGGATGATCAAATACAGTTCACAACGTTTTAAGGAAGTATTTTGGTAGGTATGCGCAAAATCTGCGGAAAAGCGGAAGGCTTCCCCCGCTTTCAGTGAATGGGTCGAATCCTCTATCAAGACATTCAATTCACCCTCGTGAAGGAAAAGGTATTCCTCAACACCGGTACCATGCGAGGGACTCGTATAGGAACAACCGGGTTGCAATGTGACAGCATATGCTTCGAAATTACGGTTAGGCTCAGTTGGGAAGAGAGTGTGTACCAAATAACGCCCATCATCTTCTAACAAAGGCTCCACATCATCGATCCTTACTTTCGAAAACGTTGGTGCTTCCTCCTCGACAAAAGAGGAAAAAGAGACACCGAGTCCTGAAGCGATTTTCCATAATGTACTCACTGTTGGGCTGGACGTACCACGCTCGATCTGACCGAGCATCGCCTTACTGACGTTTGTCAGCTTAGACAAATCATCCAGGCTCAATTTCCGTTCCGTACGGATCATCTTTATTTTTTTACCGATCATATGATTGATTTCATGTGACATTGAATTTCTCCTTGACTATAGTATATGTTATAAAATACAATACATACAATATAACATACAGATGGTAAGTTTAACAAAGTCAGGGGAAGGTGAAGACCTTATGAATGTGGCCATTACAGAACGACTGTCGTCATCACTTTTCAGACGCGGACTTCAAAAGGGAAGCAGTATCGCAATCGGATATATGCCTGTTGCATTTACATTCGGTCTGCTCGCGAAAAGCTCCGGACTGAATCTCTTCGAAACGATCAGTATGAGCATCTTCGTATTTGCAGGTGCCGCACAGTATATTTCCCTTACAATGTTTGCAGCAGGAATCAGCGGCTTTGAGATCATCCTCACTACGTTTATCGTCAACATCCGCCATTTATTGATGAGTGCTTCTATTGGAGAGAAGTCATCTGATGATCCAAAATGGAAAAAAGCGCTATACAGCTTTTTCATAACAGATGAGACCTTTTCAGTAGCGGCTGTCCAAAAAGGAAAAATTCAAGCAGCTTATATGCTTGGTATCGGAATCATCGCCTGGAGCAGCTGGGTCATGTTTTCAGGAGTCGGTTACCTGATCGGTTCAGGATTGCCTTCGATTTTGCAGGAAAGCATGGGGATTGCGTTGTACGCCCTATTCATCGGTCTCCTTGTCCCTAGTGCACGAAAGTCATTGAAAGTGATACTCTTAGCTTCGGTTGCAGCTGTTGTTAATAGTATTTTAACCTTCAGCACATCGATGTCAACAGGCTGGACGATCATCCTTTCTACATTGTTTGCAGCGATTATCATTGAAGTCTTGTGGAAAGGGGAATAAGCGGATGCTTGATACGTATATCTGGATCATATTAGGGATGGCAGCTGTTACTTATATACCGAGGATGCTTCCTCTAGTAGCCTTCAAAACAGAATCAATCCCACCACTCATAAGAGGAGTGCTTAAGAATGTCCCTTATGCCATCCTTGGTGCGTTGATTTTTCCAGGGATCATCACCTTTAATGGGGAAATATGGATGGGTGTTGTCGGCGCACTTACGGCATTCGTTTCAGCTTATTTTGGTGCAAGCCTAATCGTAATTGTCATCAGTTCAATAGGGGCTCTAAGCCTCTGCAGCCTGCTATTCACTTAATAAATACTTTACTTTTCAAAAAAGGAGAACAGTGGTATATTGAATTTACTCCAATAAACGAGGTGAACAAGAATGTTTTTCTTTCGATATCTTGTTATAGGATTGTTTTCAATAACGGCTATATCACTCTTTGCTTTTCAATCCGTTGAAATTTTCCAAGCATTCATCGAAGCTTTTTTTACAGACATAAAACATAAATAAAGCGTTTTCAAAACAGAGCTGAATTCAGAGCTCTTTTTCTTTTTATAATTGACTCTGTTATTAAGTAAAGTTGGCGACATTCCCGCGGGGAAAGCGAGCCAGACAAGACGCCACAGGGAATTAAGGATCTTCGACTATAATAATGAACTTCGACTAAATACCATCACGTCCTGTGCAAGTGAGCGAGGGGGCTTGCGGAAGTAGGTTAATGCAATGAAGTGATGTCTAGCTCAGCGACCAGTCCCTTGGATCACTTCAAACTTCCTACGGCGGCAAATATTGATTGACATCCTTATGAGTTAGCCCACGCAGAACCAAGTCTTTGTTTGGTTCGAGCCTCCTCGTCAGTCCTCCAGTGACCTGCGTGACTAAACGGGTCGCTTCCGCTTTTCTTGTTCCCGCGGAAAGGGAGTTGATTTTGCATAAAACAGATGCTTTTCAAAAAAGTGTTTTCTTATCGTCAAAATGGGAAAACTAGGTTAGAAACTATGAAAAAGGACATGATAATGTGAAACTTATAGCTATTGATATGGATGGTACACTTGTCAATAACAATACAACAATCAATGAAGAGAACGTAAGAGTAATTAAAAAAGCACAAGAAGCAGGAATCCACGTGATTGTTGCGACAGGCCGTTCTTATAAAGAAGCCGTTAGTCCGATTAAAGAAGCAGGCTTGACTCTTCCCATCATAGCCATCAATGGTGCACAGATGAGGGATGAAGAGGGTACAATCAAGCAAAGCATTACATTGCCGAAGGACACTTATTATAAGGCTGATGAAGTTTTAGGCGGCCATTCGATTTATTATGAGCTATACACGAATAAAGGAACATTTAGTGACAATCCCGAAATGGCAATTGACATCATTGTTGACATCATCAAAAGCGCCAACCCTGAAGTAAGTAATGAGCGTGCGCATGAATTAGCAGACTATCGCATTAATAATGGACGTATTCATACAATTGAAGATTATAAGGAAGTCGTGGCAGAACCAGATGTTGAAATTTATAAGCTGCTCGCTTTTTCAAGAAATGAGCGCGATCGTAAAAATGCTTTGAATGATTTCCTTACATTCAAAGACTTAGCAGTCAGTAAATCTGCCGAGGCGAATATCGAGATCACACATCGTGATGCCCAAAAAGGAATCGCTGTGAAGCAATATGCGGAGGAGCTCGGCATCCCTATGAGTGAGGTCATGGCAATAGGCGATAACTACAACGACGTATCCATGTTCGAATTAGCAGGATATAGTGTAGCAATGGGCAATGCGGAAGAGGATATCAAAAAGTTATGCACCTTTGTGACTAAAACGAATGATGAAAGTGGAGTTGCCTTCGCGATCCAAACGTTCATGAGAAAGAACCGAGTCAGCTGATAAAAGATGTTGTTTGGCAGGAAGGTATTCTGACGCTAACAATCCGGCCAGTTTTGGATGGAATACGGCGGGTTTGAACCCTAATCCGGTCAATTTTGGATGGAATCCGGCGGCTTTGGAGCATAATCCGGCCAAAAGTGTAAAATTACACCATAGTCCCACCATATAACAGTAAAAACCCACCGCCTTCTGGGCGATGGGTTTCTTGTCTATTCAGATCAGACAATGCGTTTACGGATATACGTACTGATATAGTCGATGATGCTGACAAAGATGATGATGACGAGCAGGATCATCCCAACCTCATCCCAGTTCCGGTTACGGGAGGAGATGACCAGAAGCGTTCCAATACCACCTGCACCGATGATTCCAAGAACCGTGGATGCACGGACATCGATTTCAAATCGATAGATGGCATAGGATAAGAACTCAGGAATAACCTGAGGCATAATTCCGTAGAAAAAGATCTGAATCTTGTTCGCGCCGTTTGCTTCCATCGCTTCAACTACATTCATATCAATGGATTCAACGACTTCGGAGTAAAGCTTTCCAAGCATACCGACTGAGTGGATGGCGATTGCTAGCACACCAGCAAATGCACCAGGTCCGATTGCGACGACGAAGATCAAGGCGAGTAGGATCTCCGGAAAAGTCCGGTCAGCATTCAGGATCCATTTTCCTAATGTATTCAAAAATGGATTACGGTTGATGTTCGAAGCTGCGAAAAAGCCGAACGGTACAGCAAGGATTGCTGCCATGAATGAGCCTGTAAAAGCAATGAACAGGGTTTCCATCATATAATCAAAAACTCTGGACGCGAACGTGAAATCAGGGCTGAACAATTTTGGAATGACACGATCGAAGTTTGCAACTGTCCGTTCGCTGAAAATCCGGCCCCAAGGAATTTCGATTGTAGCAAATGCCCAAATATAGAGAGCGAGCATACCGATGCCGATTCCAATGTTTCGAAAAGTTTTGATACCACTTTTAGGTGGTTTAGGAGGAACAGTGATGTTCATTACACGAGACGCCCCCTTAATTTATTACTGATGTAATCGATGATGACAACGACTATAAACGTAATGACGATGATTGTACTTACATTCTGATAACTTAAAAAGTTCAGCTGCTGTTGAAGGATCAAACCGATTCCGCCGGCGCCTACGAAACCTAGAACAACCGAAGCACGTACATTGATTTCAAATACATACAGCGTGAACGAAACGAATTGAGGCAATACCTGTGGCACAACTGCATACCAGATGACCTGGAGTGTATTTCCCCCGGATGCACGGATCGCTTCAAGTGGATTCATATCAATAGCTTCAATCGTTTCACTGATCAATTTCGCAAGGATACCGAGTGAAAAGATGATCAGAGCAAGAATACCGCCGAAAACACCGATACCGAATAAACCGACGAATACAACTGCTAATATCAATTCTGGAATCGTACGCATGATATTCAAAAACATCTTGATGAAGTTATAGAGGAATTTGTTCTGTACAATATTGCTTGCTGCTAATAAGCTGAAAGGTATACATAGTATTCCAGCGATCGACGTTGCGATGAGTGCCATCTTGATCGTTTCCAGCAGCTTATCGACAACAACCCCAGCATAACTCCAGTTAGGCGGGAACAGCTGGACAACCATATTCCAGACATCCAGGAAAAACTTCGAATTAAAACGAAGTACCGAGGACTCGGTCATCACTGAACTGAAAATATATAGCCCAAGTACTACGAGTAATATAATGTTCATGCGTATTTTCGCATTTTTGGATACGAGACTAGTAGGCACTTGATCGGTACTTACGATACGATTAGGCGTTTGGTTCGTATTAAGGGGTTTCGACATTCTCTTCGGTGCCCCCTCGAATATCATCTTCCTTGATTGGTCTGCCGTAGATTTCTTCGAATGTTTGTTCATTCACTTCACTTGCAGGCCCATCAAATACAATTTCTCCGGCACGCATACCGATGATTCGATCAGCATATTCCATCGCCATATCAATAAAGTGAAGGTTGACGATTGTTGTGATGTTATCTTCACGATTGATTTTCTTCAAGTACTTCATGACTTGGTGAGAAGTAGGAGGATCAAGACTAGCCACAGGTTCATCAGCCAGTACGACAGATGGCTGTTGCGTCAGTACACGCGCGATGGAAACACGCTGTTGCTGTCCGCCACTCAATTGGTCTGCTCGTGTATATAGCTTCTCTTCGATATTTACACGCTTCAGGCTTTCATAGGCAAGAGCCATATCCTCTTTCGAATAGAGGTTGAGGATACTCTTGAGAGTCCCCGTATGACCCAGACGACCAGAAATCACATTTTTCATGACTGTAGAACGTTTGACCAGGTTGTAATTCTGGAAGATCATGCCTACTTTTGTACGGAGCTTACGGAGATCTGTCCCTTTATACTTCAAGATATCTTGATCATCAACGATCAATTGACCTTCTGTCGGTGTTACGAGTCTATTTACGCTTCGGATGAAAGTTGATTTCCCAGCTCCGGATAGACCGACGATGACCACGAACTCACCTTCATTGATCTTCACATTGATATTTTTTAAGCCTTGTGTACCGTTGGGGTAGACAAGGGATAAATCTTTCATTTCAATCATACTAACTCCCCTTATCGTGAACAGAGTCTGATTGTTTCATAGTTAGAGAGGAAGAATCAGTACTCTATGTGTTTTTCATAAATCACTCAGGACTTTATGTATTTAAAGGAATAAAAGTCGGTTTGTTCTTAGTTGTCCTTATACTTTCTATAAGTGAAGGCACTGTTTACAGTACTATTTAACAATTCTTAAGTGAAAAAAAGGGAGAAGCCAAGCTTCCCCCGGAAGAATTGAACGTATTATCAGTCGATAGAAATTGAATCCTTGAACTTCTCGTAAGTGCTGCGGACAACATCATATTCACTGTCTTCAGCTTCGATGATTGCATCCCAGCTGTATACTTCGTTCATGATTTCAATCATTTTTTCATCATCATTAAATGATAGGAATGTGTCTTTGATTTTCTTTTGCCACTCGGCAGAAAGTTCTTTTGTTACGGAAATCGTATCGTTCGGAATTTCATCCGTGTATCCAACGACTTTAAGCTTGTCCATAACATCTGGATAATCCTCTTCGACGGTAGTACGAGCGTCATCGAATGTAGTTGCTACATCAGCATCTCCTTCGTAGACTGAGATGATCGCGTTATCATGTCCGCCAGCTTCAACTGTGTTGCTGAAGAAGCCTGATTGAACATCTTCCACACCGAATTCGTCCATGATTTGAGCTGCTGGGAACAAGAATCCGCTAGTCGAAGTCAAGTCAGGAATCGCCCATGTCTTTCCTTCCATGTCTTCTAATGATTCGATATCGGAATCAGCACGGACGACATATTGTGCTTTGTATGTACCGCTTCCGAAACGCTCTGACTTGAGAATGACTTCAACGCCATGTTTATCATTTGCTAATACGTAACCGAAAGCAGGCAAGAAACCGATTTGAACTTGGTTGCTACCCATTGCTTCTACAAGTGCTGAGTAACTTGTCATGACTTTACCTTCAACTTCAACCCCAAGCTCTTCACCAAGTTTATCAGCAAGAGGTTCGACTGTGTCAGCGATTTCATCAGAATCCTGTGATGGAACGAATCCCATGACTAATTTTTTTATTTCCCCGTCTTTACCGGTAGAACCAGAATCACTACTTGTTCCGCATGCTGTCAGCCCGATTGCTAATAGAGCAGCAAACAATAGTGCAAAAACCTTTTTCATTCCTATTTCCCCCTAAATATGTTTAAATTGACAACACCACAATTATCCTATAATTCTGCAATTTTTTCCATACAATTTTACAAATTTTGTACTACTTTTACATAATGGTTTTGCGATAGATTAGGAGAACCATTATAATAACAAGGAGTTGAGAGATCGATTAAACTTTTTGGTGAGGGATGTTAAATGAAACAGTTTTATCCGGATTGCAAGCTGATAATTTTCGACCTGGACGGCACATTATATGAAGATACTGATCACTTCGATTATTATGCTTCACTGTTGAAAGAGAAAGTTGCAAATGATGATCAAGAAAAATTCATGAACGACTATGAGCATATGAAGACCGGAAATCACGCTGTAGGAATCGGAAAAGCCTATGATGTGGAGCATGATGCTATCCTTACACTTGATCCATTGACGTTAAAAGTGACCCACGTTCAAAATTGGGATGGATCGGAATGGAAAAGTGAAGACGTTACTCGTACATATGATCGGGAATTGGCTTTTGATTTTGAAAAAATGATCGCAATAGGGGATGGATGGTGGCTCCCATATTCTGCAGCAAGACACTATGGAGTATCGATTGAGGAAACATACCATTGTTATACAAAGACGAAGGATTTCATGGTAACAGATGACTTCCAGCTAACGAAGACTCCCGGTTTGAAAAAAGGCTTACAAAAGCTGAAAGAAGAGGCGGAGATCGTCCTTGTTACGAACAGTGAGAAGGATGATGTTGAACGGCTGCTTAACGAGCTTGAACTGGATGACCTTTTTCCTGAAATCATTCCTTTGGCCCAGAAGCCCGTACAGACGAAAAAAATCTTCCAGGATTTGATGAAGAAATACGGGGTCAAAGCAGAGCAGACGGTTTCAATCGGAGACAATCTGATAAATGAGATCGCACCTGCATTGCTGTTAGGTCTGAAAACGATCTATATCCAGCCGACCGGAATCGAACTGGAACACGACAATCTGAAAGTCGTCACGAGCCTGGCGGATGTATTCGAAGCCGTTGACGAAATGGAATAATAGCATATGCTCATCCAAATTTTAATGCATTTCGGATGAGCATTTTATTTAAATTCAGGTGATAATGATTCTCAAATTCATTGACAAAGATTCTCATTTAAAATAAACTTGAAAGTAGGTTATATCGTACGGACTGATTAATTACGCGAAGGGGAGAAGTTCATGTACTCTCTTGAAACCAAACAGGTTACATTATCCTATCAAGAAACACCAATCATCGAGAATCTGGATTTTAAAGTACCCAAAGGAAAAATCACAGTATTGATCGGCAGCAATGGGTCTGGTAAATCGACACTGCTTAAAGCGCTGGCACGACTGTTGAAACCAAAATCCGGAAATATCATCATCAATGGGAGAGATATCCATAAATCTTCCACTAAAAAAGTGGCAAGAGAGCTTGCAATTCTTCCTCAGTCACCAGTAACACCCGAAGGACTGACGGTCATCCAGCTTGTGAAGCAAGGAAGATATCCATATCAAAACTGGCTTCAACAATGGACAAAGAAGGATGAAGAAGCTGTCAACTCAGCTCTAGAGGCAACCCATCTTCTGGATCTTCAGGATCGTCCTGTCGACTCTTTATCAGGAGGGCAGCGACAACGTGCCTGGATTGCGATGTCCCTGGCACAAAATACGGAGACGATTTTGCTTGATGAACCAACGACCTATCTGGACCTAGCCCATCAAATTGAGGTATTGGATCTACTATATGATTTGAATCAAATGGAACAACGTACGATCGTAATGGTGCTTCATGATTTGAATCTCGCCTGTCGGTATGCAGATCACATCGTGGCTGTTCACAATAAAGGTATTTATGCTGAAGGAGCACCTGAACAGATCGTTACGACGAAGATGGTCCATGATGTGTTCGGCTTGCAGGCTCAAATATCATGTGACCCGATGTTCGGTTCACCGCTTTGTATTCCTTGTGGGAAGGGTAGGAAGGTAGCTAATGATATTCGATACGCTAACGCCTAAGCAACTGCTTTTCCTTGAAGAAAATTATCGATTAGACAGTGAATATTCCTCTGATGATCACTCATTTACATCAGAGGATTTATTAATCTTATCTAAAGCAGAGAAGTTTATAGACGAGTTAAGTGAGTCATTGGGAGCCCCGAACAACCTTGTGGCGGCATCACAATTTTCTAAAAAATACGCCTTTCTGTTGACTGCCCCTTTTTTCACAAGTCTGACATTGTTCAACCAATTACTTGATGTCCGACCTGATAATTGCAGGGTTCAGCCTGATTCGGAACACGGGATAATGCGGCCAGTACTTTATTTACATGAGACGAATACGAGAGATATCAGTAGTCATCGGGAGCAAGAGCTTTACATAGGTCTTGAAACGATCTTTCGAGATCACCTTACTCCAGTGTGGGGACGTTTAACAGAATTGACTTCCATTCCGTCTCCAATCCTCTGGGAAAACACTGCAGTGTATCTTTTTTGGTTGTATGAAACAAGCTTTCTGAACCATCCGGACCTCGTTTCTGCAGAACGGATTGCAGAAGATTTAGAGATAATTCTTGAAGCGCCAGCCGAATGCTTTGGTTTAAACGAAAACCCTTTAAAGAAATTCAGACATGCTAAACAGACCTTGCTGAAGAGCGAGCCTCCTGTGCGGGTACGTAAAACATGCTGCTTGTACTATGAGGTGAATCCAGAGCGTGCCTTCTGTAAAAACTGTCCAAGGTGCTTATCTGGGTATACGAAAGATCCGAAACCAACTGAATAAAACATCAGGTACCGAAGACCAGTTCATGACATCGATCATACAGATGTGCGGACAGGTCTTTTTTTTGTGTTTTTTTGGTATAACAGAATACGCCAAGGCACTGCTTTCACAATTTTAAATAAATAGAGACTTCCTAACAACCATAAATTAACATAAAAAGCCTCTTTTCAATAGTTCTAAACGACGACAACTTCTATTACACTAATAATGGACAAACATAGGGAGGGTGGAGGAATGAAGAAAAAGGCAATCTGGATTGGCGCAGGTTTCATAGTGTATGCCACGTTCATATCGTGGTATTTATTCATAGGTGCGGATACATCCATTCCAGTTCAATATCAAGGAACAGCAGCAGATCCATCTGTGTTCATGAATGAACGGCAATTGGAATTAAGCCATGATTTTTCACGAATCAAGCAATGGTTGTATTTCTTATCTGTACCGTTTGAATGGATGATCTATCTTGCCGTCCTTGGAATCGGATTATCCAAATGGTTCCGTAATCGTGCAATTGAAGTTACAAGATTCCCAATCATCCATAATGCTATTTACGTCGTGCTACTGTCGCTGATCGCTTTTATCTTAAGCTTTCCGATCGATTACTACAGTTACACGGTTTCACTCGATTATGGCATTTCGGTTCAGCCATTTTCCAGTTGGATGAGAGATAATATCATTTCCTTTTGGATCAATACATTGTTCTTGTTCGTGATTGTGCAGGCATTGTATTGGCTGATGAAAAAGTCTGAAAAGCGTTGGTGGTTCTATGGATGGCTATTATCGATCCCATTCACGCTATTCATCTATTTCATCCAGCCGATCTGGATCGACCCATTGTATAACGATTTCTACCGTTTAGAAGACAAGGTGCTTGAAGAGAAGATTCTTGCGCTGGCTGATCGAGCAGATATTACAGCGGATCGTGTCTATGAAGTGAACATGTCGGAAAAGACGAATGCATTGAACGCGTATGTCAACGGTATCGGCTCTAATTTGCGTATCGTCCTTTGGGATACGACCCTTAAGAACTTGAGCGATAAAGAAGTGCTTTTCGTCATGGCACATGAAATGGGTCATTTCGTTAAGCATCATCTCTTCTGGAACCTGATCGGTTCAATCGCTGCCACTTTCATCGGGTTGTGGATCGGTTCGAAGCTGTATGCGGCAATGATCAAACGATGGGGAGAGCAATGGGGGGTTAAAAAACCTACAGATGTTGCTGCGCTTCCAGCCTTATTACTGGTGTTCTCGGTGTTATCGTTCGCAGCAAGCCCTGTTGAGAATGCAATTTCAAGGCAGGCGGAACGGTCCGCTGATGAATATGCGATTGAGATGACACAGGATCCAGAGGCTGCAGTCGGTTCTTTCCAACAGCTTGCGGTGTCTGGTTTGAGCGAAGTCCATCCGCCCCTACTCGTCAAATTTTTCTTATATGGGCACCCGACAATGCTCGAGCGGATCACTTTCCTCGATAACTGGAAGCGGACGGATCCGATCAATAATGAATCTGAAGAAGAGAAAAAGTGATTTAATAAATGTTCGTCATGTTTTCAAAGAAAAAAAGAGGGGAATACACTTCATAACAACTGATCTTGACCTTCATAGACTGAGTCAAAATGTTGAGAGGAGTGATCCCCATGGATCGTCATGATGACTTGGATGTACGTGAAAGGAAAGTAGAAAAGAAAAAGGATTCCAGTATGGTAGCTTCAACATTCATCAAGTACGCAGCATATCTTATAATCTTTTTCGGAATCCTATATTTCCTCATTAATTATATCTTGCCAATGTTTTAAAATGAACAATGGGAAAGGCACTCCTTCGGTGGGTGCCTTTTGTTTCGGGTATTATAAAATTTTATTTATCGGTGCAAAACCGAAAATTATCGGTGATTTCGGAAAAATCCACGGCTTGAATCTAATATGCCTTCGCCCAGTAAACCATTTGCTTCGCTTCTTTCTCGCAGCAGAAGCAGGTGTCCGCTAATTTTTCTTGTTCAAACGGGATGCATCGTGATGTTGCGCCAGTTTCCTCTTTGATCTTTTCTTCACAGGAGGTTTCGCCGCACCACATCGCTTTGATAAATCCAGGTTGATCATTGAGTGTTGTTTTAAACTCATCAAAGCTTAAAGCGGTATATGTCCTTTCAGCTCGTAATGCCTTTGCTTTTTCAAAAAGATTCCTTTGTATATCAGCAAGAAGGTTTTCAACTGTCACATCAAGATCCTTCAAAGGGACGAATTGTTTTTCTCCGGTATCCCGTCTCACCAAAACGACCTGTTCTTTTTCGATATCTTTAGGTCCGACCTCTAAACGGACCGGGATGCCTTTCATTTCATATTCGTTGAACTTCCATCCAGGCTTTTTGTCACTCGCATCGATATCCACACGTGCGGCATTGGATAGGTGTTTTTTCAGCTCATAAGCAAAATCGAGCACGCCTTCTTTATGCTGGGCAATTGGGACGATCATCACCTGGGTTGGCGCCACTTTAGGAGGAATCACAAGTCCTCTGTTGTCACCATGCACCATGATCAACGCCCCGATGATACGCGTCGTAAGACCCCAGGACGTTTGATGGACATGCTGGAGCTCACCGTTTTGGTCGGAGTATTGAATGCCGAAAGCTTTTGCAAATCCATCTCCGAGATAGTGGGAAGTCCCGGATTGCAGCGCCTTGCCATCATGCATGAGACTCTCGATTGTATAGGTGAAATCCGCCCCTGCGAACTTTTCCTTCTCGGTTTTCTTTCCTTTTAAAACCGGAATGGCAAGAATGTCTTCACAGAGCTCTGCATATACATTCAGCATTCTCGTCGTTTCTGCCTGGGCATCCTCAGCATCGGCATGACATGTGTGACCCTCTTGCCATAAAAATTCCAGTGTACGCAAGAATGGCCGTGTCGTCTTTTCCCAGCGCACGACATTCGCCCATTGATTATAGAGCTTTGGCAGGTCACGGTAGGAATGGATGATATTTTTATAGTGCTCGCAAAACAGGATTTCAGAGGTCGGTCTGACACAAAGACGTTCAGTAAGTTCTTCTTCACCCCCATGAGTGATCCATGCGACTTCAGGTGCAAATCCTTCGATATGATCCTTTTCTTTATTTAAGAGGCTTTCTGGTATGAACAAAGGCATATAGACGTTTTCATGGCCTGTTTCTTTAATCATACGGTCAAGTTCGTTTTTGATATTTTCCCATAGGGCATACCCGTAAGGACGTATGATCATCGAACCGCGTACACTTGAATAGTCGATCAGATCAGCTTTCTTGACGACATCTGTATACCATTGCGCAAAATCCTCCTCCATTGCAGTAACATCTTGGACAAATCCTTTTCCCATTTCGATCACCTCTTGTTTTTTCTAAAACTTAATGTTGATATTCCATGTCTTAGCCCACTTCTGCCACCGTTCCTCGCTGAAACCAGTTACATTTACCTATTAGCGGACACAGGAGACTTTATTTGACCAAAACAATAGGATATTACAAAAATAACGGACACCAGGGACCTTATTTTGCAAATATCATAGAAAATCAGCCTGCTTTTTTACAAATAACGGCTATGGTGTCCGTTAAAACTTCAAAAACACTGATTTTGTCACAAATAACGGCTATGGTGTCCGTTAACTGAAAACATGGCTGCTTGAGCTTGCTCGCTTTTCCCAAAGGAATGTCTCGAATTTTTCTTAAAACTAATTTGTAAACAATCTCAATAACAAAAAGCCTTGACCCCAGAAGGGACCAAGACTTGGCGGTACCACCCTAATTCATAACGCACAATATGTGCAGTATACACTCGATGTTGATAACGGATTGCTTATCCGCTGTATCTTAGTCGATTTCGATACAGAACTCAGAGGCAGGTTCAAGTGCTGGCCCATGGAAACCTTTCAGCAGATGGCTTCCTCTCTAGAAATGGCGTGATTCACTTTACTAATCCCCGTCATTGTTTCAGGTTGTTTGAAAGTAATATAATCCGGTTGACTATATTTGTCAAGAAGTAATATACAGGTTATCCACATTTAATAAAAAATATAAGAATTTTCAATGCTTGTTCATTTTTTTACCGATTCCTACTTATAGTATAGTAAGGCACTTTGTAGAGGTGAGGTAAATGCAACGACGGTTCCAGTTTACCATTTTAGTAGGCTTGATCGTATTCCTGGGTTTTATGGCATGGAGAATCCCGAATACAGCCGAACAAACGAAACAGACTGTGGAACATATGAAAGCTGAACAATCCAATAGAAACGGCGACAATCCTGAATCGGCGGAAGTTGCAAATGTCCAGTCTGCTATTGCTGAAATTGGCAAGGAAGCACCGGATTTCACATTGCAAAACCTGGAAGGAGAAGATGTCTCTTTATCGGATTATCGTGGAAAAACAGTAATCCTTAATTTCTGGACGACATGGTGTACGTATTGTAAAAAAGAAATCCCTGAACTGATCAATTTCCATCATCTCCATGAAAATGAAGAGGTTGTTATCCTAGCAGTGAACCTCAGCTCCGAAGAAGAAAATGTGGAGCAGGTGGCGATATTCGCAAAAGAATTCGAAATCCCTTTTCAGGTTCCACTTGATACAGAAGGAATGGTGGGGCAATCGTATCAGATCATTGTCATACCCACAACTTTCATCATCGACCCGGACGGCCTTGTAAAAAACAAAATAATGGGTCCTGTAAACCTGGATCAACTTGAACAGCAGTTAAAAGGAGGTGGATGATTCTGAAACTTGTCTATGATTTGGAGCGTTTAACAATGAAAAATCATTAGAAGAGTAAATACTGATCTTCGACACACACCAGATAAACAGGCTCACGAAAGGGTATTATGAATGTATCGTTTTTGAATAGCATCATTATTTTCAAAGCAGCTGTTTCTCCTTCTGATGGCCGGTGTATCGTGCCAAAACATCGAGTTTATAGTTTAAGTATTTGAAATCGAGGTGGATGAGAGCAGAGCGATCGATTCCTTCGACAATCGCTTTTGCAAAATCCCATATCACATCTTTCATAGTTGGAGCGCTTTTTTCGGCAATCAATGTCAAGGCCTCGAAGATTGCACCAATGACAGAGACATCCTGTTTCCCATAATGGCGGATCTGATAGAAACTTTTATACAAGACCTGTGAAAATTCACCTGTGTTCAGGATGACACGCAGGTTTTTTTCATTGTCATAGATATAAGGTTCCTCAAGTGATGTTTGGGCAAGCCTGGATAAGATTTTACCGAGTCTCTGGATACAGGTGATTGCCGTGTAAGGGTCATTAACAGCCGGTGATATGGCCCGGAGAGCGATCTCTGTCAGCTTCTGGATTCCATATTCGATATCTTGCTCCGTGGTCCGTTGCTTACCAACGCGTATATTTTGCAAATAATCCTCTATATCAAAAGAGCGATCATCCAAAGACCAATAAGAAAAAAGGACCGTGCCTTCATCTACATAGTCTCCAATGTTCTTTTCGAAGCGGATGAGTAAATCATCTCTTGTTGCTAGTTTCACCATTTTGTCCAAATCGATGAATTGAAGATAGCCTGAGAATTCAGAGGATGCGTTCCGGCATTCCTTTGTTTTGTATTCTTCATCTTCCCAGCTTGACCAAGGGGAGGAGGTAGATGAAACCAGGTCTGATCTGTCATCTTTATGGGATGATAAAATGGAAAGACAGTTATCTGTAATATCCTGAATGAGGTTGTTGACCTGAATCCAAGTGCCAACATGATGGATGAAATAGACGAAAAATCCAAGGCACAATGCGGATAAGGAAACGGACAACGAAGGGATCACTAAAAAGCTCTGTTGATCCGAAATATTCATCCATAGCAGGACGAGGACGAAATACAAGAAAGATCCGATGAAAATTCCCAACACTCTTCGTGTCACCATATCACTCAAAAAGTTATCGAGTGTACGAGGGGAATATTGCGCTAGATAGGTAGATAAGAGTACCATAATTGATGAAAATGTGATGGCTGTCATCGTAAGGATCGAAGTCGCTAATGCGCTTAGAATCAACTGGGTGGTATTGCGATCAGTGATCATGAAGCCTGGGAAATGCATATGGAGCTCCCTCAAATCCATCCAAAAATCCACCTCTACAGATAGATAGGCAAGGAAGACAGCAATCAAACTAAAAAATGCAGGGAGATACCAGAAACTTTGATGGATCTTATGTAATGAATTCTTTATATACATCTTCTGCACACCTCACAATTCATCTATCCTATTCTTCCTCTAAAAAAGAATTTTATGAAAGGCGTAGAAGAAGCATTGTTTTACAGATATATGGATCCTGGGGAAAAGAGAGCCAAACAAGATCCCACAGCGATATAAGCCCACTCTGTACAAGTGAGCGAGGAGGCGTGCGGAAGTGAGTTAATACGGGGAAGTGATGTCTAGCCCATCGACCATTCACTTGGATCACTTCAAACTTCCTGCGGCGGTCGACACATTGAATGACATCTTATGGGTGAACCCACCCAGAACCAGGTCTTTGTTTGGTTCGAGCCTCCTCGTCAGTTTTCCAGTGACCTACGTGACTAATCGGGTCGCTTCCGCTTTTCGTTTGCCCGCGATAAGGGAGTGAATTTCTGAAAAACAAAATTGTCATGGCAATTTAACTTGCTGATATTCTTTTTCGCGACCGATGGTTTTTGCGAGCCGCAAGATTTTTTCGTTGATGAACTGTTTATCCCATTCCAACAATACATCGGTTTCGATCCCCTCGATAAAATAGACAGCAAAATCCCAAACGATTTTTTGGAGTGAACGATCAAGGATATTCCGTTCAACAATTCCATGCAGTACGGATATAGTAGATGCGCACACTGAGACATCTTCACGCGCATAGTGGCGAAGCTGATAGAACGCTTTATAGAGTAATTCTCGATAAGATTGGATATCCAGAATCACTCTTAAATTGTTATCTTCATCGTAATAATAAGGCCTTGGAAACATGATTTCTCCCAATTCAGATAAAATCGTCCCGATCCGATTGATAGAGTTGATCGCCGTATGTGGATCATTGATACCTGGTGAAATAGCTCGAAGTGCAATCTCAACCAATTTCTGAATACCAAATTCAACATCCTGAACCGTATTTCTTTCAGTACCGATTAAAAAGCATTCCTCGTATCGTGTCTCAGCTTCTTTAGTTAAAGAATCAGTATCAAGAAAGGAATACAAAGGTGTCTCTTTAAAGATATAATCGCCGATCCTGCGTTCCACCTTGAGGATCTCATCGTTTTCTGTTGCTTTTTCCAATATGGGTCCTAGTTTTATCATTTGCAAATAGCCTGATGTCGGAGCATTGATCGTAACCTTATCTTTTTTTTCAAGCTCTTTAATGTTTTCCTTTACGGATATCTGCTTTGATTTTGTCTGAGCCACCCCTAAGTGGAAGCTGTTACGGATCGTTTCTTGTGTCCGAGTCGTGATTTTGTCAATCAGATTGTTGACCTGAGTCCATGTTGCCACATGGTGGATGAAAAAGACGAAGAACCCAAGGCAAACAATCGCCCAAATGACGGCAACACCTGGACCAAGGAATAATTTCTTGTCACTGAGATCCTTTAGAAAAAGCAATAAAAGTAATGAGTAGATGAATCCCCCAGTAAAAACACCTAGGACCCGTTGTGTAACGACATCACTGATGAAATCCTGCAGTGTCCTTGGTGAAAACTGGGATGAATATGTAGTCAACACGACCATGATCGAGGAGAATGTGATGGACGTCATTGTTAGTACCGATACAGCAATCGCATTCAAAATGGTTTGTCCTAGTTTAACGTCGGTCATCAAGGCGTTCGGCACATATTTTGCGATGATTTTCGTAGGGATAGATTCTTCCAGATACATGCTCAACATCGCCATGAAAAGGGCTAGGACACCATAGAAGATTGGTAAGAACCAGAAGCTATGTCTAAATTTAAGCCAGTAGTCATTAAGTTTCATTTGCTTCATCCTTCTTTCATTACTTCTATTTATACCCCAAAAAAAGAAGCATCAACCGAAATAGCTGATGCTTTCTTTCTATTTTATAATTTTATTAACCAGTGAATTCTTGAGAGAACATTTTACCGTATGGTCCGCCGTCAACAATTCCGATACCAATTTTAGTGTATTGGCTTCCAAGAATGTTTTTACGGTGTCCATCAGAGTTCATAAGAGAAGTGTGTGCACCCTCTACAGAACTGTTTCCAGCAATGTTTTCACCTGCAGTGTTATATTCGATGCCGAATTGCTTCATCATATCAAATGGAGAACCATATGTTGGTGAATCATGGCTGAAGTAGTTGTTGTCGATCATGTCTTTTGATTTTGCACGTGCCATTTTTGTCAATTCTGGATCGACTTCCAATGGTTTAAGTCCAGCTTTTTCACGTTCCTGGTTCACTAGGTCAACCATTTGCTGCTCATCAGCAGTAAGTTGGAATTCACCTTCTGCAGCAGGCTGTTCAGATTGTTGTTGCTCAGTATTAGGCTGCTCTTGTGGAGTTGCCTTTTGTTCAGGAGCAGGAGCCGCTTCTTCTTTTGGAGCTGGCTCTTCAGCTTTAGGTTCTTCAGCTTTAGGTTGCTCTTGTTTTGGAGCTTCCTGTTTTTGCTCACCTTGTTGGTTTTGTGCTTTCTTCAACGCTTCTTGGATTTTTTCTTGAAGTGCTGGGTCAAGCTCTTTACCCTTCAAGCAGTTTTCCATGTATTCTTGCACTTTGTTCTGATCTGTTTGACCAAGAACAACTTGTTTTTTCACATGTACCTGGGGCTGTTCAGCACCTGTAGATGCCTGACCAATGCCTGCGTTAACCCCGAAAATTGATGCAGATAGTAAAGAAGTAATAAGAAGTTTTTTGAACAATTTTTCCTACCTCCTAAATTTTTTATAGTTACATAGACACATTTCGACTATGAAACTATTTGATGGGGGTTAGGAATTAATTGGAAATCATAGAACGTTTAGTCTACAGTCATATGGTCAATAGTAATTGGTTAAGGAAAACTTGGAACTTGGTAGCGAAAACTGCGATTTGTTTTCGAATACTATGAGGGAGCGGGAATTTAAGGAGGAGTCTGTTTTGTATCCAGAATTAGAAAAGTATAAACAACTGAAAAAACAATATGAGGGACAATTGCAACGTTTAAAGATAGAGCAAGATGACTTAGAGGAAGAAAAAGAGAAGATGCTTCAAAGGTATGAGGATCTGCTTGGGAATTTCGGAGGCAAGGGTACGGTTGATCGATATAACAAAGAAAACGTTTCATCGTTACGTTCAGAAATTCAAGAACTGACAGAAGAGCTTGGCGATGTGCTTGAAGAGACATCTCATCTGTCACGCGAGCAAAAAGAAAGGCTGAACGAATGGATGGAACCTTTAAAAAAAGGGCTGGATCGTGAAGTGATGGCGGCAAATCAGCATTTGAAAATAAAAAAGGATGAGTTTCGTCGTTATCGCATTGAAATGCTGCTATTAATGCAACAGGTCTTTGAAATCGAAGAGTACATACACGACGTTCATCTTTCTTATACAGAAGCTTGTCAGGATTATTTGACGAATCAAGACCGGCAAACATTGCAGCTGCAAGCGATCGGTGTACGGCAGGATGTAAAACTGATGCTTGAGGAATTACAGGAAGACCTCGACTATGTAAACAAATATGGAAAGATGCCAGAGTGGTTTCAGGAGGAAGTGAAATCGAAGGCGTGATTTTTCAGTAAAGGATTCGTACAGTATTTCACAGGTTATTTTGGCGAATTACAAGCTTCCCAAAAAAATAAGCCACAACAGGGGGGATGTTGTGGCTTTTTACTCCGTACAAGATTGGAAGGGTAATAGTAATTACATAAAGCGTTCGTAATTAACTATTTAGGATTAGGGGAAGTACAATTAGGTTTAATATACAAACGCTGTACCTACAATAATTAGCAAGATGAACAATACTAAGATTATGGAAAATCCAGTACCGTAAAAGTGACTCATGCTAATGCCCCCTTCGAACACTGCTCCAGTGAGAGATTCCTCACACTAATACAATATGCTCGTTAACTCACTTGGTATGGACAAGTGCATTAGGACAAATATGGAATTTTTATGATTTCAAAGGATTTTTTTTCGTTTTTTACGAAATATTAGGTTCATACGACAAGTCTGGTGTGAAAAACCGTATGAAGTGACCGTATGAAATCAACTTGTGCTGTATCAGCAAAACAGTTATCAGGATTTTACGCCCCTTTCGACAACAAATGTTTTGTTTCCAAATTAAAAGGAAATAGTTGCTTATACCAACATATTTATTACAAAGGGGAGCTTAACACATGAAGCAAATTGTAAGTGGTATCATACTGATTTTGGTCAGCGTTGTCGGTTTCAACTGGTGGGATTCGCTTCTCAACAAAGATCCATGAAGCTCAATCCACACTTTTCTTCTCGGTTCCATATATCCTTTCATTCATGCTTGCGATTATCGGTGTAAGTTCGATTACATATGGCATGCGCTCATATAAAAAAGACCAATCAGTCTTTGAAGAAACAGCCTGAATAAAGGCTGTTTTTATTTTTTGCAAAAATAAGCAAGATATGCGTTTTAGATCCCTGAATTACCAAAAAATCATACGGTTTTTGTATATGAACTTGGTCAACCTAATCATACATCCCTAGAAAATGGGGTATGATAATGAGGAAAATCACCACTGCGATCGTATGTGCAATGTTCGTTGCAGGGTGCAGCCATTCCGTTGCGATTTCAGAGCAACCGAATAAGGCAACTTCCTCATTTAAAGAAATTCAAACTGTTGAAGCAGTCAAAAAAGAAAAGGTCCTGTTACAGGTTCCTTTAATCAAACAGTTACCTGAATTACCAAGAGGATGTGAAGTCACCAGCCTTGCAATGTTATTGCGACATGCAGGAGTAAATGTTGATAAAATGACCCTGGCAAAAGAGGTCAGGAAAGATCCTACACCATACCAAAGAAAAAATGGTATAACCTATTTCGGCAATCCAAATCAAGGTTTTGTAGGAAATATGTATGATATAAACAAACCAGGATTAGGTGTATATTCAAAGCCTATCACTGATTTAGCTGAGCGATATCTTCCAGGGCGAGTGGTCAATCTCACTGGATCAGATTTTGCCGAAGTCATGCAGCATGTTGAACAAGAAAAGCCTGTATGGGTCATTAATAACACCTGGTTCTCAAGGGTACCAGCAAAGTATTGGGTCCAATGGCAGACTCCTCAAGGAAAAATGAAAATCACCTATAAAGAACATTCCGTTTTGATTACTGGCTACGATGAACAAAATATTTATTTCAACGATCCTTTGGCGGGTATGAAAAACCGGAAAGTCCCAAAAGCCCAATTCCAAAAAGGATGGGAGCAGATGGGACGTCATGCAATCACATATAAGTGACCAGAAGAATGATTCTTCATGGTCACTTTTTGAAGTGTTCATGTCAGCACTTTCATGCAGTTTTCGTGTTGGAAGTATCTTATAACGCGTTCATGTAGCATTTACATCAATTCCTGATACTTGAGTAGTGCCATGATATATTTTTTTTGTAAAAACCGCCCTGAAAGCATGGGCGGTTTTCAATCAATCACTTCTATTTCATTTCTTTACTGGTTTGTCCACTATAGCGGCTTAATTTTTCCCTGATTGACTGCCGGAGTTCTTCAGATTTCGCCGCGGAGTAAGAATCCAAGAGCTCGTTGATCTGGTCCTGGCGGATGCCATTACTCCACATTACATATGAACGATATTCGGTGCTTTTCAAATATTTTTTCAACATGTTATATTCAGGTCCGAAATAGTAGGTGAGGTCGCAGTGGAACTCGATCATGTCATTCAGATCGACAGCCAAAATCGTATCATCCAGTAAATACAGAGATGCCTCTTTTTTCCTCATCAATACAGGGACGGCATAAAGCTCATGTTCTTCAAGGACACCATGTGAAGTAGGTAAGAATAAATACGGTGTATTTTCACTATCAAAGCCTACAAAAAAGTCAACGGCAGATTCTTGTAAAGTCGGTTGACGAAGCATCGTGCATTGGACGAGCAAGCGTTGAGATTCGATCATTCCCGTTTCCCCCTCGGTTTTTCGTTTAAGTATCAACAGAATGTCCACTTTACAGCTTTTTTATACACGCGTTTGGAAGATTAATAGAGTCTGAAGACAACTTGTCCATTTTCGACTTGTCATTGACAAAGGAACGAGAAACCGTTTACACTAAAAATATTATTATTGAATTAAGAAAATTATGAAAGAAGTTGGCCAAAATGCGAGATTTAATTTTGCATCGAATTCAAATTCCTATAAAATGCAGGAAGCCGTTGATCGATTGAAAAATCGTATCAGCGGCTTTTTTGATTGGATTTTATCTCGCTAAATTGGTAGTGCAATAGGAAGGGGGAGATTAAATGATCACATTAACAGGGAATACGTTGACATTAAAAGAAATCTATCACGTGTTATTTGAAGAGGAACAGGTTCAAGCATCAGCCGAGAGTATGGAGAATGTTAAAGTGAGCCGTAAATCAGTCGAAAAGATCGTGTCCAATAATGAAGTTGTCTATGGAATCACGACCGGCTTCGGCAAAATGAGTGATGTGTGGATCGATCAGTCACAGGTTGAAGCACTTCAACTCAATTTGATCAGAAGTCATGCCTGTGGAGTGGGAGAGCCATTTCCAGAGGTCGTCAGCAGGGCGATGCTCCTTTTAAGGACGAACGCTTTATTGAAGGGCTATTCCGGGGTCCGTGTTGAAGTCATCAATTTATTGATTGACTGCATCAATAGTGGGATCCATCCAATCGTTCCACAGCAAGGCTCGCTGGGAGCAAGCGGCGATCTTGCACCATTATCACATTTGGCGCTTGTACTTATCGGTGAAGGAGAAGCTTTTTATAAAGGAAAAAGGGTGAGCGGAGAAGAAGCATTACAAAGGGAAAACCTGACCCCGCTTGTGTTGAGTGCGAAGGAAGGTCTCGCCTTGATCAACGGGACACAAGCGATGACCGCCATGGGAGTAGTCGCTTATCTTGAGGCAGAAAAACTTGCCTATCAAAGTGAACTGATTGCAGCAATCACATTAGAAGGGTTGAGAGGAATTACAGATGCGTTTGAAGAGGAGATCCATCAGGCGAGAGGGTATCCCGAACAGGTCGGTGTCGCACAGCGGATCAGGATGTATATCAAACAAAGCGAGCTTTCGACAAAGCAAGGCGAAGTGAGGGTCCAGGACGCCTATTCATTGAGATGTATTCCGCAAGTCCATGGCGCCACTTGGCAGGCGTTGAACTATGTAAAAGAAAAACTAGAGATTGAAATCAATGCTGCAACGGATAATCCCCTGATTTTTGATTATGGGAACAAAGTGATATCTGGGGGGAATTTCCACGGACAGCCGATTGCGATCGCCATGGATTTATTAAGCATAGCCATAGCTGAACTTGCGAACATTTCCGAGCGCCGGATCGAGAGGATGGTCAATCCACAGCTGAATGATCTCCCGGCGTTCTTATCGGCGGATCCTGGAGTGGAATCAGGTGCGATGATCCTCCAATATGCGGCTGCTTCACTTGTTTCAGAAAATAAAACGCTAGCACACCCAGCAAGCGTGGACTCGATTCCTTCGTCTGCAAACCAAGAAGATCACGTAAGCATGGGAACGATCGGTTCACGCCACGCATACCAGGTAATCCAAAACACGCGGAATGTACTTGCGATCGAATGGTTTTGCGCGATGCAAGCGGTTGAATTTAGAGGAGTTGAAAGGATGGCGCAGCGGACTCGGAAAGCACTTGACCGGGGGAGAGGAATCGCCCCGAGTATTACCGGAGACCGTGTTTTCGCCAAAGACATCGAAAAGTTGTCACAGGATTTGAAGGAAGCCAAATGGTTGGGCATTTTAATCGAACAATAAATTCCGAAATGGAGGGTTTTAAGATGACAAAAATCAAAGCACCTAGAGGAACAACATTGAATACGAAAGGATGGGTTCAGGAAGCTGCTTTGCGAATGCTGATGAATAATCTGGATCCTGAAGTGGCAGAAAAACCAGAAGAACTCGTTGTTTATGGAGGGATCGGAAAAGCTGCACGAAACTGGGAAAGCTTTGATGCTATTGTAGAATCACTAAAGGAGCTGGAAAACGACGAAACGTTGATGGTGCAATCCGGAAAGCCTGTCGCAATATTCAAATCGCATGAAAACGCACCGCGCGTGTTGATCGCTAACTCCAATCTTGTACCAGCCTGGTCGAACTGGGAAACATTCCGGGATCTCGAGAAAAAAGGGTTGATGATGTATGGACAAATGACAGCCGGAAGCTGGATCTATATCGGGACCCAGGGGATTTTACAAGGAACGTATGAAACCTTCGCGGAGGCAGCAAGAAAGCATTTTGGTGGCACTCTCGCTGGTACTTTGACCGTAACTGCGGGGCTTGGTGGAATGGGTGGTGCACAGCCGCTTGCGGTCACGATGAATGATGGAGTCGTCATTACAATCGAATGTGACCCGCATCGGATCCAGCGCAGAATTGAAACGAGGTATTGTGATACGAAAGCCGCGACGCTTGATGAAGCATTGAAATTGGCAAAAGAAGCAATGGCGAAAAAAGAACCGCTTTCGATCGCTTTGCTTGGAAATGCGGCAGACAATTTACCTGAGCTCGTTAGACGGGGCGAAATTCCAGATCTTGTGACCGACCAGACTTCGGCTCATGATGTTTTGAATGGGTATCTGCCAATTGGAGTCACTCTAGAAGAGGGCGAAGAATTACGGAAACGGGACCAAGAAACATATATCTCAAAATCAAAGGAAAGCATCAAGCAACATGTGGAAGCGATGGTTGACCTGCAAAATGCAGGGGCGGTCGTTTTCGACTACGGAAACAATATCCGTCAAGTTGCAAAGGATGAAGGATACGAAAATGCATTCGATTTCCCAGGCTTCGTACCAGCCTTCATCCGACCGATGTTCTGCGAAGGGAAAGGTCCATTCCGTTGGGCAGCTCTCTCAGGTGATCCTGAAGACATCTATGCTATTGACGAAGTGATTCTTAAGGAATTCGCCCATGATGAACATTTGTGCAAATGGATCAGGATGGCACAGGAGAAAGTCGCGTTTCAGGGGCTTCCGTCTCGCATTTGCTGGCTCGGTTACGGGGATCGTGCCAAACTTGGGAAAATCATCAATGATATGGTCGAAAGCGGTAAAGTGAGTGCTCCGATCGTCATCGGTCGTGACCACCTCGACTGCGGTTCAGTCGCCTCTCCGAACAGGGAAACGGAAGCGATGAAAGACGGTAGTGATGCCATCAGCGATTGGCCGATCTTGAACGCGTTGATCAATGGAGTCAATGGTGCAAGCTGGGTTTCTGTCCATCATGGCGGTGGTGTCGGAATGGGATACTCACAGCATGCTGGTATGGTCATCGTTGCGGACGGCACGAAGGAAGCTTCTGAAAGACTGGAACGGGTATTAACGTCTGACCCTGGTATGGGCGTGGTAAGACATGCAGATGCAGGTTATGATTTAGCAATTAAGACAGCAAAAGAGAAGGGTGTCCGAATCCCGATGCTGGATAAGAGTAATGTAAGCGGAAGGAGTGGCGTATAACCATGACATTGAATGCAGATTTACTTTTGAAGAATATCGGTCAGTTACTGACGATGCAAGGAGAAGAAGGGATCCGTAAAGGTGAAGCGATGAAACAGATCGGGTTGATCGAAAAGGCTGTCGTAGCCGTGAAAGATGGTAAGGTCATCTACGCAGGCTCAGCTGATCAGGCTCCATCTATCGAATCAGCAGAAGAGATCGATTGTGAAGGGAAACTTGTATCACCAGGTTTGGTCGATCCGCACACCCATCTTGTGTTCGGGGGATCACGTGAGCATGAACTCGCCCTTAAGCAGCAGGGCGTTCCATACCTGGAAATCCTGAAACAGGGTGGGGGCATTTTATCGACTGTGAAGGCGACTCGTGAGACGGATGAGGAAACCCTTTATGAAAGAGCCGTTTTCCATTTGGAACGGATGCAAAGCTATGGTATTACGGCGATGGAAGCGAAAAGCGGGTATGGGCTGGATGCAGAAACAGAACTCAAACAACTTCGTGTCATCAAACGGATCAAGGAAAACCAGAAGACAGACATCGTATCAACATATTTAGGCGCGCATGCGATTCCGAATGAATATAAAGGGAAGTCTGAAGCGTTTCTGGAAGAGATGATCAAAGTAATGGAAACCGTAAAAGAACAAGATCTGGCAAGCTTCGTTGATATTTTCTGTGAAACAGGCGTCTTTACTGTGGAAGAGTCTCGACAGTATCTTCGTAAAGCAAAGGAAATGGGATTTGACGTCAAAATTCACGCTGATGAAATCGATCCTTTAGGCGGAACTGAAATGGCCTGCGAAGTCGGCGCGATATCAGCTGATCATTTAGTCGGAGCATCGGAAGAGGGGATCCGTAAATTAGGTGAAACAAACACGATTGCAGTGCTTTTGCCAGGAACAACTTTTTACCTGAATAAAAATGAATTCGCGAAAGCCCGAGAGATGATCCAAGCGAATGCAGCTGTAGCGCTTGCGACAGATTTCAATCCAGGAAGCTCTCCAACCGAAAATCTGCAGTTCATCATGAATCTGGCAGCATTGAAATTGAAGATGACACCAGAAGAAATTTGGAATGCGGTAACAGTAAATGCTGCTTATGCGATTGGTTGTGGTGAACAGGCTGGGAAAATTGAAGAAGGAAGAAATGCAGACCTTGTGATCTGGGATGCTCCTAACTATCTCTATCTTCCTTATCATTATGGGGTGAATCATGTCAGGACAGTGTTGAAGAATGGGGAAACGCTCTTTGAAAGGGGAGAGCGTGTTGGAAAAGTTTCCGTATCTTAAGAAAGCTGGAGAAGCAGGATTTACAGACTCTCAGGTCATAAAAGCACATGAAATCGTCCGTGGATGGAATGGAGAAAGCCAGGTAAGCGGGATCGGTCTTTTAGGAGCTCCTTTATCGAAGCCTTCGATCAGTTTCTCTGGTGCCTCGCAAACCCCAGGTGTGATCCGGCAGATGTTTTCAGCACTCTCGACCTATGCGATCGAACAAGAGAAGGACCTAGCGATGGAGACGATCACCGATTTCGGAGATGTGGAAATGCACCTTACGGATATTCCTGCATCACATGATCGAATCTATCAAACTTTTTCAAGCATATTAAAAGATCAACCTTTTATGGTTCCAATCGTATTAGGTGGAGATCATTCGATCAGTTATCCAAGCATCAGAGCCTTTTCCGAGAACAGAAAGAAAGTAGGAATCATCCAATTCGATGCACATCATGATCTCCGCAATCGTGAGGATGGAGGGACTGGTAACGGTACGCCATTCCGTGCGCTTATTGAAGAAGGAGTTATTAAAGGGGACCAATTGCTACAGATCGGAATCCGCAACTTTTCAAATAGTCAGCCTTATCATGAGTATGGCAAGGAACATGGTGTCACGATCCATACGATGAATGATGTACGAGAAAAGAGCATGTCGGAAATTTTACGCCAATCTATCAACCAACTCAAAGAGAAGGTCGAAGTCATCTATGTTTCGTTGGATATGGATGTGCTCGACCAGGCCTTTGCACCGGGGTGTCCAGCAATAGGACCTGGAGGAATGACGAGTGATTGTTTACTAGAAGGGATCGAAATGCTCGCAAAAGAGCCGATGGTCCAGGGGATGGACATCGTCGAGATTGATCCGACGGTAGATTTCCGGAACATGACCAGCAAATTAGCAGCATTCGTCATCCTGACTTTCATGTTGCATCGGGTATAAGATAAAGGGAGTGATCAAAAATGATCACTCCCTTCGTTTTGTTCGAAGTTAAAGATAATTACTCAGTTTAAAAGATCGCTTTCTCCGGTACCCCGATCAATACAACTTCCCTTGTCGGAACAGTACCGTAGATAGCTTCATGACGGCGTGGATGTAGCAATTTTGCCTGAGTGGGAAAGGATCTCCGAAAAATTGCGGCAAAATGGTATCCATCGTTGATTGCATTTTTTCAAAGAGCATATCGTACACCTGCTCTTCACTATAGAACTGTGTTTCGCGGCCTTGAAGCCATTCAAAATAGGATACAATCACTCCTCCAGCATTTGCAAGGATATCAGGGACAATGATGACGCCATTGTCAGCTAAATATTCATCGGCTTCACCCGTAACAGGGGCGTTGGCGCCTTCAACGACAATCTTCGCTTTAACCTGTTCCACATTGTCTTTATGGATCTGATCCTCGAGTGCTGCCAGGACTAAGACATCAACATCAAGATAGAGCACCTTTTCTCGGTCGAGGATATCCGCTTTCATTTCCAGCCCATTCAACTCTGCTTCAGTAGTCGGCAGATCTCCCTCATTTTTATCGGTAAATTCGACAAGTGCTGGAATATCAAGACCTTCAGGATTATACAACGTTACGTTCCGATCACTAACGGCTACGATTTTGTTATTCAAATATGAGCATCGATAAGCCTCAAGAGCAGCAACTGATCCGACATTCCCGAATCCCTGTACGGCCATCTTCAAAGGTTTTCCATCCTGATCCAATGCAGTTTGTGCAAAAGGGTTCTCTTGGGCATCAAGCCATTCCCTGTTTTCATTCAGGAAATCCGACATCATGTAACGGTAGGTGAAATAGACACCTTTACCCGTTGCTTCTCTTCTTCCAAGGGAACCACCATTGATGATACTTTTTCCGGTAAAACTTCCCCGGTAGGTCGCACCAGGCCGGATGCTCTTATACTCAGCCATCATCCAATCCATTTCACGATCGCCCGTCCCCATGTCTGGTGCTGGGATATCCTTATCCGGACCTAAAATGTCACTGAAATAATGAACATATTTTTTACAGATTTGATGCAGTTCTATGACTGAATAATTTCTTGGATTAAGGACGACCCCGCCCTTTCCACCGCCGAAGGGGACTTCATGAAGGGCGTTCTTCAAGGTCATGAGTGAAGCAAGGTTCGTGACTTCATCTTCATTGACAGACTCATGAAACCGGATCCCACCTTTATAAGGGCCCAATGTATTGTTGTGTTGGACACGAAATGATGGGATCCGCACCACTTTCCCATTCTCTAACGCAATACGTAGAAACGACTTATGTATATGATTCGGTGTTGAAAGAATCGCCGTAAGAGAAGTGAAAGCTTGTTGTCGATCCTGCTCTTTCAAATCTGGTAAAAAGGTCTCGTCCTCCAATAATGCATCTAAAGAGTGCTGGACAATTGAACCGGTCTGGCTTGCCATATAGAAAACCTCCTATAAAATGTTTGGCTATATAAAGTATATCAATCTTTTCCCATCATATAAAAAGATAAACACTTTCCTGAATAGGTGGGTCCTGCCTGTTCTTGAAATAGAGTGATTGAAATAAATCCTACATTTTACATAGTTTTGAAAAATGGTTAAACCCCACTTATTCCTCATTATATCCTAGGTCAAATGTAATACGATTAAACTACAGAAATATCAAAAAATTTCCAAAATGTAACGAAAATCGAGGGAGGAAAGGGAATGAAAAAGAAACATGTCGTCGCATCAGCAGTTTTAGCAACAAGTATGATATTTACATCCTTAGGAGGTGCAAGTGGAGCAGAAGCAGAGAAAAAGCTCCAACAAGCGAAAAATCCTGATTTTGCCCCCGCAATGGTCAACAAAAACGATAACAAACTTTTCGACAATCTAGAGGCAATGCTTACAGAAAAGAAGGCTACAGATAAGGTTGAGGTTATCATCCAGTTCGATGAATCAATGGCTAATCAAAAGGCTCACAAAGCGATATTGAACAAAGTCGGCAAATTCGAAACAAAATTCAAATTCGACAAAGCTGTAAACGGTGTAGCAGCCACTTTGACGAAAAAGCAGATCGAGCAGCTTGAAAGAATCCCTTTCGTCAAATCGGTTGAATATGATGCCCCTGTAAAAGCGTTCAATGGAACGGCAAATACATGGTTCGGTACTGAAAAAGCTAGAGCAGATTACGGATTGACGGGAGATGGCGATGGAAATGTCAATTCGTATTCAAAGGATGACCAGGTGGTAGCCGTCATCGATACAGGAATCGATGCAAGCCACGTCGATCTCGATGAAGGAAAGGTCATCGGTTGGAAAGACCTTGTCAATAACCGTACGGCCCCTTATGACGACCAGGGTCATGGAACACATGTGGCAAGTACGGTAGCTGGCGATGGAGATGGAAACCCAACGCATAAAGGCGTGGCTCCAGGGGCTGCATTAGTTGGTGTCAAAGTATTGGACAGCCAGGGCAGTGGGAGTATGAGTAATGTAACAGCTGGAATCGAGTGGGCAGTAGAAAATAAAGACGTTTACGGCATTGAAGTATTGAGCTTGAGCCTAGGAACATCCGCGAGCTCGGATGGTACAGATTCGACTTCCCAGGCAGTCAATAATGCAGTTGATGCTGGACTAGCAGTAACGGTTGCTGCAGGGAATGCAGGACCCAGTAAAAAAACAATCGGATCACCAGGTGCAGCAGAGAAAGTCATCACGGTAGGTGCTGGTGCTGACCTTGGAGAAGGCGGCTTTTTCCTGGCTTATTTTTCAAGCCGTGGAGAAACTGCTGACGGACGCATCAAGCCTGATGTCGTTGCACCAGGGTATAACCTGACGGCTGCAGAGGCGAACAGCGGTAGTGGTTATGTAACCTATTCAGGAACCAGTATGGCGACTCCGTTCACTGCCGGTACAATTGCATTGATGCTTGAAGCGAATCCTTCACTTACTCCGAATCAGGTGAAAAATATCATTGCTGATACAGCAGAAGACTGGGGACCATCTGGTATAGACGTCGATTATGGACATGGTTTCCTGGATGGTTTTGCAGCAATCAGCGATGCTGGCAATCTATCAGGAACAAACATTGCAAAGCCTAATCATTTTGCTGAACAGAATTCTCTAGGTGGATCTGGTGCAGCAGATACGTATCAATTCACTGTTGACAATACCGATTACCCTGCGGCAGTAACATTGATCATCCCGGATTGGCAGCCAGGCTTTTTATGGTGGGGAAGTGAGCCAGACTTTGACGTGTATCTGTACAATCCATCAGGCCAACAGGTTGCAAAAGCAGAAGGTACTGAACGTCAAGAAACTCTCACGTTCAATCCGACTGCCACAGGGACATATACGTTAAAAGTGTCCTCATATTCTGGAGACGGATCATACTACTTAGACTTGAGCGCAGGGACGAATGGTCTGAACCTGACTTCAAATCAATAAGACTAGTAACACAAGATGGCTTGCTCCGGCAGGTCATCTTTTTAATTGGCTTTGTTAGTTTGTTGATATCTATGAAATTCACTCCCCCTTCCGGTTCGAATGGAAGTATCATCCATACAATCCCCTCCCTTTTTAATGTAAGGTTAAAGAAGTACAGAATGTGTCGAATGATTATGAAAAAACAAATAATCTATGCAAAAGTGGGTAATCACCTCTATCTGAAATCTGAATTGTCCGAATAAATCAAAAAATAATGCGTTGGCATGAAACTTGCATATTTAAAGTGTAGCCGGCTGGATATGCAAATCGGCTAAAATACGTTATATAGAGAGGGGATTATTTTGAACGAAAACAAGAAGGTAGTTAAAAGACCGTCATTAAAAGTAGCCATGATCCCGATCGTTTTCATGATTGTGTCCTTATATTTCGGGATTTCCAGGTTCGAACTCGATCCGCACATTCCGTTGTTACTGAGCGGGGTCGTCGCTACTATCGTTGCTTTATGGCTGGGCCATTCCTGGAATGATATTGAAACGTCTTTCCTAAATACGATCCGTTTGTCTTTACAGGCAGTCATGATTTTGCTCATTATCGGGGCGATCATTGGATCCTGGATTGCAGCCGGAATTGTTCCAACGATGATTTATTATGGATTGGATCTATTGTCACCACAATATTTTCTTGTGTCTGCCTGTGCCATTTCATGTGTTGTAGCTTTGGCATCGGGGAATGCCTGGACTGCAGCAGGTACGATTGGAATTGCCATCATGGGAATTGGCCAGGGGCTGGGAGTAGACTTGGCAATGGTCGCCGGTGCAGTCATCTCAGGAGTTTATTTTGGTGATAAGGTTTCCCCGTTATCTGAAACGACAAACATGGCCCCTGGAATCACAGGTGCCGATCTTTTTGAACATATCAAGCATATGATGTATACGACTATACCTGCACTGCTCATCTCGTTGATCATTTACACTTTCATCGGTTTGCGTTTCACTGAAAGTGGATCCAGTATTTCAGAAGTACAAGCTCTTCAAAACCAACTGGGTAATATTTTTAATATTTCTCCATGGTTATTGCTGGCACCGGCAGCAGTCATTGTGATGATGGTTTTCAAAATGCCTGCCATCCCGGGTCTTACGATTGGAGCCGTCATCGGAGTTTTATTTGCAATCGGATTCCAAGGCATGGCTATAGGAGATGCACTCAACGTCATGTATTATGGATTCTCGAAAGATGTTGGTATTGAAGTAGTGGACAACCTGCTAAACAATGGCGGGATGGAAAGTATGATGTACACTGTAGCTTTAATCCTGATTGCCATGTCTTTCGGAGGAATATTAGAAAAAGCAGGTATTTTGGAAGCTATTGTAGTAGCGTTGCTGTCCTTTGCAAGAAAGACGGGAAGCTTAATTGCAACGACTGTTGCCACCTGTATCGCTGCTAACATCATCGCATGTGATCAATATTTATCCATCATCTTGCCGGGGAGGATGTATTCGAAGGCTTACGAGGACCGGAACCTGCATCCGAAAAATTTATCCAGAACGCTTGAAGATGCTGGCACGATGACATCACCGCTTGTACCTTGGAATACATGCGGGGCCTTCATGTTCGCAACACTTGGTGTATCGGCCCTTAGTTATGCACCATTTGCATTTTTATGTATCCTAAGCCCAATCATCGCGGTCATTTACGGATATCTCAATTTCAAGATCGAGTACTTGCCTGAAAAATCCGAATCGACAAAAATGAATCTGGAATTTTCGGAGAAGAAGCGTGCGGAAGCTTAAAAAGAATTGTTACGATTACTTCATATAGGGAAGGGAGAGATAAAATTGAACTATGTTGAGATGATCACAAGTCCTTATAATGGGGTGATTGAAGAAGTTCATATAAAAGAAAACGGAAGGATTTATGAATGGGATTCACTTTTTAAAATCCGTACTGTTGAAGGAATTCGTGAAACCATTTCAGTTGGTCTTAGCGGTTCCGTCAAATCGTTGGAAGTGAGCGAAGGCGAAGAAGTCGTCTCGGGGATGGTAATGGCTTATATAGCAGAGGATCTGGTTGTGGGTGGAAGTGATTGATTCCTAAAGGGCCAGTTGAACAAGGAGAAAACCTAATTTTCCGAAAAATGATTATATTTGATATAATGTATCCTTAGATGCAGTCATCTTGGGAAGGAGTCAGCCGAATGAATCATACAATCACAAATAAACTGAGCCCTATTACATGCTTATCGATCAAGTCCACAGAAAACGAAATCAAAAAGTCTTTAAAGAATATAAACCAGCCCTTTGTGTTCCTTTCAAAGGATGACGAGTTATATGCCTATGTTTATATGGATGATCTATACAGTGCTGAAGGAAAAGATGTTGAGCTGTCAATAGAGATTCTCAAAGTTCATGCCATCCCGATTACGAATGTAGGAGAATGGAAGCAAGGGAAGCCGATTTCCCTGCCATTCATTTTCCAGGTTCTCGGTGAGCATATCACTCTGATTAAGGACGAAGAAGATGAATTAATTGGTTACATCCGGAGAGAGGATGCCCTTGTAGAACTATTCCGTCAGGATAATCAAAATATCAATCTACTGAAAGTCATGCTTTCATCTATACCGATGGGCGTCTTCGTCATCGATAGCGATAAAAAGATTGTCAATTGTAACGAATCTGGGTTGAAAATGATCAAGTCAACCTACCAGCAAATTATCAACCTTCCAGCGGGTGAGACGTTCAACCAGAAGCATATCGATAAAGCTTTTTCTACAGGAGAAACATTGCTCAACCAGATCCATATCACCGATGAAATGGGCGTTTTGGTGGATTACAGCCCTATACTGAATGAAAAAAAACAAGTAGACGGTATGATCATCATTGTCCAGGACTTGCCGATGGTAGAAGAAATGGCGATGGAGATCGAATATGTTAAAGACTTGAACACAGATCTGAATGCCATCCTGGCAACCATGTATGATGAAATTCTTGTCGTCAATAAAAATGGGGAGCTCCTGCGTCACAGTGAGAATTTCATCCCTGATTTCTGGGGGGTGGACAACCTGGAAGAGCTTGTCGGTAAGAACCTACTGGAATTTGAAGAGAAAGGGATTTTCAGTCCTTCTGTCGCAAGGCTGGTACTTGATAAAGAGAAAAAGGTCTCTATCGTACAGCAGACCCCATCAGGTAAGAGTGTACTGGCGGTAGCGAACCCTATCTTCAATGAAGAGGGAGGAATCCACCGGATCATCATCGCATCACGGGATATCACGGAAACGAAGAAATTGAAATCTGAACTGAGGGAAACGAAACGACTATCCAAGAACTATAAAGAAGAGCTGGAAAAGCTGAAGAATAAGGATGATTTTTCTAATAAAATCATTTATTGCAGCTCCAAGATGGAACAGGTAATCAACAGGACGAAGAAACTCGCCGATTTCGATTCAACGGTCCTCATATTAGGGGAATCAGGCGTGGGCAAGGAATTGATCGCGAAAACGATCCATCGGGAAGGTAACCGCAGAGAAAAGCCATTTCTTACCCTCAATTGCGGAGCTATTCCAGAGGACTTGCTCGAAAGCGAACTCTTCGGGTATACGAAAGGTGCTTTTACAGGGGCAGATGCCAAAGGAAAAGTCGGATATTTCGAACAAGCGGATCAAGGCGTTCTGTTCCTTGATGAAATCAGTGAACTTCCATCACGTCTTCAGGTGAAGCTGTTGAGGGTGCTGCAAGAAAAGGAAGTCACTCCAGTCGGGAGTACTAAATCCATACCGATCGATGTGCAGATCATTGCTGCTACGAATCGTAATTTGGAAAAAATGGTAGAGAACGGTGCATTCCGCGAAGATCTATTCTACAGGATCAATGTCATTCCGATCCAGATCCCTCCATTACGTGAAAGACCGGAGGATGTTCCGCTGCTGGCTTTCCATTTCATCCAGCAGTTGAACGAAAAATATGACAAGAACTATCATCTATCACCAGAAGCACTCAATCTATTAGAAGTATATGATTGGCCGGGTAACATCAGGGAACTACAGAATCTTATCGAGAGACTCGTAGTGACCGCTGATGATCATGTGATCAGTGCTGACTTCGTCAACCAGTCACTGAGGTTCGGTGAATCCAAGAAAGTGAAACCGATGATTACAGGGATTCTTCCCCTCCAGGAAGCACGTGAACACTTGGAGGAACAACTGATCATACTCGCTATGAAAAAATACAAAACAACTACCAAAGCGGCAAAAGCGTTGGATATCAGTCAATCAGCCGTAAGCCGCAAGTATCAGAAAATATTGCAGAAGCAAGAAAGAGTAGAATTATAGAAAATGAAAAGGGGCTGACCCATAAGTGTCTGACTCCCTCCGAACTTAACAACATTTTGAGAAAGCGTGTTTTTGATTCAAAATGTTGTGTTGGAGGTGTCTGACACTTTTCTTTTTGGGCCAGCCTTTTTCTTTCTGAAGATCGAATTAACGGACATGAGAGCCCTTATTTTCAGTAAAAACATCGTTTCAGAATTTTAACGGACACAGGAGCCCTTATTTAGCATTTTGAGGATAATTTTAGGTGCATTTTGGAGAAATAACGTCCCTGGTGTCCGTTAATGCTCCAGAACAGAGCCTTTTCGGAGAAATAACGTCCCTGGTGTCCGTTAACCACACCTCATGCAGTTGTTAATAGCGTTATGCGTATTTGCATAATTTCAGAATCTTCATGAATTAAATGCCCCTTAATCAAGGGATTTAAAGTTGGCATGATTATTGCATTATTTATAGATGAATTCAAATCCCACCTATATCAGGAGGTCAAATCATGACAAATCAACTTACATTGAACGATTCTGTGACAACTAATCTTGATGAACTCGATAAACGCCATTATATCCATCCTACTACCAATCCAAAGCTTTTCGCGGACAATGGACCGAAGCTCAGATTCGCAAATGGAGATGGAATCTACGTCAGCGATGCGGAGGGTTCCCAGTATATCGACGGACTTTCAATGCTCTGGAATGTCAACCTTGGTCATGGCAATGAAGAGCTTGCAGAGACGGCAAAAGAACAGATGACGAAATTAGCGTTCAGTTCTTCCTTCGCAGGTTTCTCGAATGAACCAGCAGTACGCTTGGCTGAGAAGCTAGCAACCATGGCACCAGGTGATCTGAATGCTGTTTTCTATACATCTGGAGGATCTGAATCCAATGATACCGCATTCAAGCTTTCCCGGTTTTATTGGGCGCTGAAAGGTATGCCGCAAAAGAGGAAGATCATCGCATTGAAGCAGTCTTATCATGGTGTGACGATTGGAGCGCAAACTGCTACAGCGATTCCAGCCTTTCATACATTTTCCGGATCGGGTATGACCGAAGTATATCATGCAGAACCTCATCTCACGAATTGTGAATTAGGTGATAAAAGTGATTCGAACTATGAGGGATGCATCCGTGATGTGATCGAAAAAGAGGGTGCGGATACAGTTGCAGCTATCATCCTCGAACCTGTACAAGGCTCCGGCGGTGTTCATGTTCCTCCGGATGGGTATCTGGAGGCAGTCCGAAAGCTTTGTGACGAATTCAATATCCTACTCATCGCAGATGAAGTCATTTGTGGATTTGGCCGAACAGGTGAAATGTTCGGCGTAGATAACTGGGGTGTCGTTCCGGATATGATGTGTGTTGCCAAAGGGATCTCAAGCGGTTACTCACAATTGGGAGCTGTGCTCTTGAAGGATGAAATTCGAAATACACTGGTTCAATATGACGATGTGCTGGCACACGGTTTCACCTACAGTGGACATCCAACCGCCTGTGCAGTGGCACTGAAGAATATTGAAATTCTGGAACGGGACAATATTGTGGCCAATGCAAAAAACATGGAATTCGAGCTTAAGGCGGGATTCGAATATCTAAAAGAACGGCATCCGAGTGTGACGAACGAGAGGGCATTAGGATTGTTGGCAGGATTTGAATTGTATGAAGATCGGGATAATGGTGTTCCATTTGATCCTTCCCTATTACCAGCGACAGAAGTGACAGAGGAATGCTTCAGAAGAAAGTTGATCCTCCGTCCGCTCGTTTCCAAAGTAGGACGGAACATCGTAGCGATCGCACCGCCGTTGATTATCAACAGGCAACAAGTACAAGATATCGTCAACATTTTGGATGAATCAATTACCGTATTTGAAAAGAAATACCGATAAATCCAACTTATTAAAAAAGACCCATCCCTATAGAAATATTTCTTTAAGCGAAAGTGGCGACACTCCCGCGGGAAAAGCGAACCAGGGAAGATCCCACAACAAGGAACCCACAAGTTGGCTTGCCGATCGCCCCGCCGGAATGAATTTCGCAGAAATCAATTAAAAAAAGATCAAGGAGGATGAAACATGCTCTATATAAATGGAGAATGGAGAAAATCAAATTCAGGTGAAACGTTAGAGGTATATAACCCTGCTACAGGAGAACTCATTGATTCGGTTGCTTCCGGCGGTCGTGAAGAGACCCGTGAAGCGATCGAAAGTGCAAAGGAAGCGTTCAAGACATGGAAGAGAGAGACCGGTCAAAAACGTGGTAAATATTTAGCGAGAGTAGTTGCGAAGATGAAAGATAAAGCGGATGATATCGCGAAAACGATCACAATGGAAATGGGGAAACCGTTACCTGATGCCAAAAGAGAGGTTGGAGGAGCAATCGCTTATCTGGATTGGTATGCAGAAGAAGCGAAACGGATTTACGGAGAGACCATCCCAGCTTCCCATCCTGATAAGCATTTGATGCTTTTACGGGAACCAGTAGGGGTCACGGCTGCAATTACTCCATGGAATTTCCCTGCTTCGATGATCACAAGGAAAATCGGACCGGCACTTGCTGCGGGTTGTACGGTTGTACTGAAGCCAGCACCATCAACGCCGCTCTCAGCAATCAAAGTTTTTGAATGTTTTCATGAGGCTGGATTGCCGAAAGGAGTAGCGAATCTAGTCATCGGACCAGCAGAGGAAATCGGTGACGAAATGACCGAAAATCCAGATGTCCGCAAGCTGACGTTCACTGGTTCAACAAATGTCGGTAAATTGCTTCTCCGAAAAGCGGCGAACACAGTCAAGAAAGTGTCCATGGAGCTTGGCGGGCATGCACCATTAATCATATTTGATGATGCAGACCTTGATGCTGCCGTTCAGGGTGTCCTCGTGACGAAGTTCAAGAACTCAGGGCAAACATGCATAAGTACCAACAGGGTTTATGTTGCCGAAAGCATTGCTGAAGAATTCGGAGGGAAGCTTGCTGAAGCAGCCGCGAAATTGAAAGTTGGAAATGGAATCGAAGAAGGAATCGATGTCGGTCCGCTTATCAACAGCCAGGCTTTAGAAAAGGTGGAAAGCCATGTGGATGATGCACTGAGACGGAACGGAAAAGTGTTATGCGGCGGCAGGCGTTCTGAAAACACTATAGGAAACTTTTACGAACCGACGGTCATCAACTATGCACACGATGATATGAAGATCTCTACTGAAGAAACATTTGGACCTGTTGCACCTATTTTCACGTTCAAAGATGAAACGGAAATTATCGAGAGGGCAAATCATGAAAGCTATGGACTTGCAGCATATTGCTTCACAAAGGATCTTGGAAGAGGACATCGCATGATGAAAGAATTGGAGTATGGCATCGTCGGAATCAATGATCCAGCACCGATTGTCCCTCAAGCTCCATTTGGAGGAATCAAGGAGAGCGGAATGGGCAAAGAGGGTGGAAAGTCCGGCTTATTGGAATATCTGGAAGAAAAATTTGTCTCCATCAGCACTGGAAACTAAGACTCGACCACTATTGAAAGGAGCGAATGGATGTATGAACAACATTGATTTACCCAGGTTAGAAAAAGAAATCGTCATCAGAAACATTACACAAGAAGATGTATTGGAGGTGGCTGAACTTTCTGATGACAGCTTCGGTCCTGATATCTCATTTAAAAGGGAGCATTTCGCTAGTCAGGCTGAAATTTTTCCAGAGGGGCAGATCTGTATGGAATATGAAGGAAAGATTGTTGGATCCTGTTCGAGTCTCATCGTCAATTTCGATGATTATGCAGACAATCATTCCTATACAGCGATATCCGACAATGGGTATATCAAGAACCATAACCCCGATGGCTTGAATCTCTACGGCGTTGAAGTAAGTGTCCACAAAGATTATCGGAAGTTGAAGCTTGGTCGGCGTCTATACGACGCACGAAAACAGGTTTGCAAGGATTTAAACCTGAAGAGCATCATAATCGGTGGTCGTATTCCTTACTACTATAAATATTCAGATATCATGTCCGCAAAAGAGTATGCAGAAAAGGTCATCAATGATGAAATCTACGATCCGGTGTTGACCTTCCAGAAGAACAATGGATTCGTTCTGAAAGATGTCACTCCGAACTATCTTCCTGAAGACGAGGCTTCAAGAGGTTATGCTACTTCAATGGAATGGACCAACAAAGCGTATACCACGAGTAAATAATACAATAGCACTCAAGTTGAGATGAATGAGGAGGATTCATATGCGTATCGGTATCCCGACAGAAATAAAAAATAACGAAAATCGTGTAGCACTAGCTCCATCTGGAGTATTCAACTTAACTTCATCCGGTCACGAAGTTTATATCGAAACAGGTGCAGGTCTTGGATCAGGCTTTACAGATGAACAATACATGTCTGTAGGCGCTGAGATTGTGTTGACCGCCCGTGAGGCATGGGCACAAGAAATGGTAATGAAGGTGAAAGAACCGCAACCAGAAGAGTACAACTATTTCCGTCAAGGATTAATTCTATTCACCTATTTACATTTGGCTGCAGAACCTGCTTTGACAAAAGCCCTGCTAGATAAGAAAGTAGTAAGCATTGCTTATGAGACGATTCAATTACGTAATGGAAGCTTGCCACTATTAACGCCGATGAGTGAAGTCGCTGGGAGGATGGCTGCTCAGATCGGCGCCCAGTTCCTTGCAAAGACTCATGGCGGTCAAGGTGTTTTGTTGAGCGGGATACCAGGAGTCAGACGTGGCAAAGTGACCATCATCGGTGGTGGCGTCGTCGGTATGAATGTCGCTAAATTAGCGGTCGGTTTCGGGGCAGATGTGACGGTTGTCGACCTCAACCCTGAAAGATTGCGTGAACTAGACAATATTTTTGGAAATGCAATCAATACATTGATGTCAAACCCACTGAACATCGCAGAAGCTGTTGCGGAGTCGGACCTTGTCATTGGTGCGGTTCTTATCCCAGGCGCAAAAGCACCTAAATTGGTTACGGAAGAGATGGTGAAAACGATGAAGGACGGAGCCGTTATCGTGGATGTCGCTATCGACCAGGGTGGCATTTTTGAAACCGTGGACAGGATTACGACGCATGATCACCCTACCTATGAAAGGCATGGTATTGTTCATTATGCAGTGGCGAACATGCCAGGGGCTGTGCCAAAAACGTCGACGATCGGTCTGACCAACGTCACAGTCCCATATGCCCTGGAAATCGCGGGTAAAGGGTATGCGAAAGCAAGCCTTGAGAATGAGTCGATTCTGAAAGGAATCAACACACTGGACGGAGTATTGACGTACCAAGCCGTCGCTGATGCTCACGGATTGGAATTCATGCCCGCTGTGACCCTTTTATCTGAAAAAACATTGGCTGTCTAAACGATCACAATAACAGAAGATATAGAAAAAAGGAGTGTCTACCAATGTTGCTGAAAACGAAGCACATCAACCTGAAAACAGAGCTACCCGGTCCAAAATCAAGCGCCCTCTTAAAACGGAAGGAAGAAAATGTTCCTCGTGGTCCCTTCAACACCTCTCCTGCATTCATTGAAAAAGGGGAAGGCGCGCTCATCACTGATATTGATGGAAATACATTGATTGATCTTGCGGGTGCGATCGGCTCGTTAAATACCGGCCATTGTCCACCAACAGTCGTAAAGGCGGTACAGGAACAAGTGGAAAAGTATATCCATCCCTGTTTCCATGTAGCGATGTATGAGCCTTACATCGAACTTGCAGAGAAATTGAATGCAATCACGCCAGGCAATTTTAAAAAGAAGACCTTTTTTCTCAATTCTGGGGCAGAAGCGGTAGAAAATGCAGTAAAAATCGCACGTAAATACACAGGCAGAAGAGCGATCGTATCGTTCGAGAGAGGCTACCACGGAAGGACCTCGATGACGATGGCGTTGACTAGTAAAGTGAAGCCTTATAAAAACGGGTTCGGCCCATTTCCTTCCGATACGTACAAAGTGCGTCACCCCTATTATTATCGAAAGCCTGAAGGAATGACGGACAATCAACTGGATGACTACCTGTTGAAACAGTTAAACGATTTCTTCCTAGGTGAAGTGCCTCCTGAAGATATCGCGGCTTTCATCCTGGAGCCGATTCAGGGTGAAGGAGGATTTATCGTACCTTCAAAGCGGTTTGTACAAGGAGTCCGGGAAATTTGCAGAGAGCACGGTATTTTATTCATATCTGATGAGGTTCAGACAGGTTTCGGTCGGACAGGAAAAATGTTCGCTTCCGAGCATTTTGACATCGATCCTGATCTGATCACGATGTCCAAATCGATTGCGGCAGGTCTACCTATAAGTGCCGTGACAGGAAAAGCGGAAATCATGGAAGCTCCGAATCCTGGAGAAATTGGAGGGACCTACGGAGGAAGTCCGCTAGGATGCGTTGCTGCTCTTGAAGTGATCAAGTTATTGGAGGAGCAGAACCTTATTTCAAGAGCAAACAAAATCGGTGTACTCATCAAAAACAAATTCAAGGAAATGCGGGAAAAGACAGATGTAATTGGTGATATTCGAGGCCTTGGAGCAATGACAGCGATGGAAATCGTTAAAGACCGGGACTCAAAGGAACCAGACAAGGTATTAACAGGTAAGATCATTGCTGAATGTAACCGCCGGGGGGTCGTCATTCTAGGGGCTGGATTATATGGAAATGTGATACGGACGCTCTGTCCGCTTGTCATCACAGACGATCAATTGAACGAGGCGCTTGATGTCATCGGTCAAGTAATCGAAGATGTTGTAAAGGAACAATTAGAGGGGGAGCAGTAATGGAGACGACGTTAGTGAAAAAGAATTTATTCATCAATGGAAAGTGGATCGAAACAAAAACGTATAAACCTCTTTACGCCCCTTTCAGTGGAGAACAAATTGCAGAAATTCCTGAGGGAAATGTAGAAGATGTGGACAATGCGATCATCGCCGCGGAAGGAGCAAGAACAGTATTAAGAAAAATGCCAGCATATCAACGTGCTTCTATTCTCGAAAAGATTGCGTCTCTGATGGAGGAACGATCTGAAGAAGCAGCGCGCATCATCGCGCTGGAAGCTTCAAAGCCGATTACAACAGCTAGAGGAGAGGTGGCACGTACTATCCAGACGTATAAGTTCGCAGCGGAGGAAGCGAAACGGATTGAAGGAAAGACAATACCGTTGGATGCTGCTCCTGGAGGGGAAAACCGTCTTGCTTACACTGTAAGAGAACCGATTGGTGTAGTAGCCGCAATCACTCCATTTAATTTTCCTATGAATCTCGTCGCGCATAAAGTTGGACCTGCTATCGCTGCGGGAAACCCTGTCATCCTTAAGCCGGCGAATCAAACGCCGTTGTCCGCCTTTTTCCTGGCAGAATTGATTGAGGCTGCAGGGTTGCCAGCGGGCGGATTCAATATTGTGACAGGAAAGGGAAGTGTAATTGGTGAAGCGTTTGTTACCGATGATCGGGTGAAGGCTGTTACGTTCACTGGGAGCCCTGAAGTAGGGACAGGGATCAGAAATAAGGCTGGCTTGAAAAAAGTCACACTGGAATTAGGATCAAATTCCGGGGTTATTGTTGATGAAGATGTTGACCTCGATAAGATCATATCAAGAGCAGTACAGGGTGCCTTCGCATTCCAGGGGCAGGTCTGTATCTCTTTGCAACGAATATATGTACATGAAGCAATTTATGACACATTCGTTCAAAAGTTCATTGCTGAAACAAAAAAATTAGTTGTCGGAAATCCTTTGGACGAAAATACGGATGTAGCGGCAATGATTTCTGGACAAGATTTGGGACGCAGCTTGGATTGGATACAAGAAGCCGTAAATGCAGGTGCTGAAGTTGCATTCGGTGGAAAGCCAGAAGGGAATGTACTGACTCCGACAGTCCTATTGGAGGCAGCTTCTGATGTTAATGTGTCCTGCCAGGAAGTGTTCGCGCCTATCGTCATCATTAATCGCATTACTTCCATTGACGAAGGGATTACCTTGATGAACAATTCACGTTATGGACTACAAGCAGGAATATACACAAAGGATATCGATTCAGGACTGGATGCAGCAGATCGATTGGAAGTCGGTGGTGTGCTGATCAACGATATCCCTACTTTCAGGGTCGACCATATGCCGTATGGTGGTGTTAAGGAAAGTGGGACAGGACGTGAAGGTTTGAAATATGCGATTGAAGAAATGACAGAAATGAAACTGGTTATCATCAACCGGAATTGAACCTGGTAACTTTGATTGAAAGGATACTGATTAATGATCAAACATCTAAAGCTGAAGGGTTCACCAATGGAAATCGGAAGGAACCATGGTGAGGAAGGTAGAGAACAGGTCTTGCAAAGCCTATCTACTTATGAAGCTTTGTTTCATGGGTACAGCAAGATCAGCTGGAAACAAGCGAAGGAAGTGGCGCTGTCACACTTGAATGCAATCGAACAATATAACCCGGATTTTATTGAGGAGATGGAGGGCGTCGCACAAGGGGCAGGTGTCGAATTCGAAGACATCCTTGCTTTGAATGCAAGAAGTGAGATCGCCCTTGCCAATTACTCCGGCAAGAGCAAAAGCTTCAGTGATGGGTGTACCGCCATTGGCATCACACCACCTCGTGCAAACAATACGATCCTATCACAGAACTGGGACTGGAAGGCTGCCCAGATCAAAAGTCTTTTGTTATTGGATATCGAGCAAGAAGGAAAGCCTTCAATCCAAATGGTCACAGAAGGCGGAATAATCGGAAAGATCGGGTACAATTCTGCGGGGATGGGTGTCTGTCTGAATGCCTTGCTGACCAATAAAAAAAGCGAACAAGTTCCAATACATCTTGGCTTACGGAGTGTATTGAACTCCAGCTCTTTACATGAAGCCGTTTCTAAGATAAAAGATGGTCAGATGGCTTCTACCGCGAATTTCATGATCGGCAGTGATCAGGGTGATGGAAGAGCGATGGTAGCCAATTATGAGGTCTCCCCTTATGGAATTGATATGCTGACTACCAATGAAGGGAAAGTCGTTCACACGAATCATATTTTATCGGACAAGATTTTGGAGAACGTCGAGGATCGCAACGAATTCAAATTTGACGACTCTCTTATCAGGAAAAACAGAGCAGAACAGTTGATCCATTCAAAGGTACATTTAAATCAGACAATCGATACTGAAGTATTCAAAGTCTGGTTATCTGATGAATTCAACAAGCCGAATTCCATTAATCATTATGAAAATGAAAGGGCACCTGAACATCGGAGAATGGAGACGGTATTCTCAATCATCATGAACCTTTCCCGACGGAGTATGGAGCTGTGCATCGGAAAAGCCGATAAGGGTAAATACACCCACTACAATCTAAAAGAATGGTCTGTTAATCTTCGTTGTTGATTTTAAACGAAATTCACGACACTCCTGGAAATGCTAGTAGTTGAAAAATCATTAAAAAAGGGCTGCCACTTTTAAGTGGCGCCCTTTTTGTGTCGCAAAAACACAGTATTTCCCAGGTAATAGCGACAAATTGTCGAATCTAGGAAGCATCTGCGGTTTTTCGATCCATATATCGTTGAATCAAACTGGTTTTAAGCTCGATCATTGGTTGTGCCAGTGTAATAATTGGTTTTGAAGCCGTTATCAACGTGACGATAACCGCCAGGGCCAATAACGCAAAATAATTTCCGGATTCGCTGACCTTATCATAAAACGGTGATAACTCGAACAATTTAACAATGAAACCATGTAGCAAGTATACATATAAGGTTCTTGTTCCTAGGTGTGTAAAGAACATCTTCCTTCTAGGAACGATCGCCATGAAACTGAATGTAGCAAGAGCCATAAGTCCATACATCAACAAACGAATGAACCAAGCCTGCCCTAGCTGTACACCTAATTCTTCATAAGAAGAGGAAGCCAGCAGCCAATCCTTCGCTTCTTGTGGGAAGAAGAAATAATAGCTGACAAACATCCCAACTAAAATCAGGCCTGCAGCAATCCTTTTTTCAGGGCGTAAAATAGCGTAAAAATGGTCCTTTTTCAGCAGGTAGCCACCAAGGAAGACCGGGAAGAATACAAAAGTTCTGGATAAACTGAAGTATGTGCCGATATCTTGGATATAACCTGCAAAAACACCGATTGTCATTGCTACAATAATCATGATTGCTGGATGCTTCAGTTTGACGAATAGAAGCAGCAATACATTCCAAAGCACCATACTCAATAGGAACCATAGTGTCCAATATGGATCGAATAAAGTTAATGTTTCGCTACCATTCCAAATTCTGTGAAGTGCGAAATAGATAAGTTGGAAAATGAAATAAGGAATCAGGATCTTCTTGAATATCTTCTTCAAGTACCCAGCTTTCTTTATACTCTTTGAGAAAAAACCACCGATCAAGATGAATGCCGGCATGTGGAAGGTATAGATAAAGTTATATATTGTATATAAAGCTTCACTATCACCTTTGTGTGGACTGATGAAATGTCCGAATACGACGAGGAAGATCAATATGAACTTCGCATTGTCGAAATAAAATTCACGTGTTCCTTGTTTACTCATAACCAGGGCCTCCAAGGTGCAGAATATTTTTCTAGAATACATAATAAAAAGCAGTATGTGCTACGTCTAACATACCCTGTCGGTTTATGAATGAACCGCTTATCACCTAATATATTCGAATTTGTCACATGTATATGTAGGTATGTAAAGCACTTTTAACAACCACGAAAACTCTGTAATAATCGTAATAGAGAGGGGAAGTGCTAATGGGAGGAACTTATAATGAAATAATGATTGAGGGTCCTTTTTCGTTTGAGAAGACGTTTAGAAGACATCATCGTACAACAGATACATTAAAACCGATGGTGATCGACCAAGATGAGAATCGCTTCATAAAATGGATCCATTTAGGCGATAAACCATACTTGTTGGATGCGACAGTCGAACATCACGAAAATGGAGTGTCAATCGTAACAGATACAAAAAAGGAAGATAAGAAAGAAGTACAAACTATAAAAGAATATTTATCAAGAATGTTCGGAGAAGGAAATTCACTAGTAGATTTTTACGATGCTTTCAGAGGTAATGAAAAAATTGAGATGTTGATCAGTGATTTTCAAGGAATGAGGGTCCTGTCTAATCCTGATTTGTTCGAAGTGATGGTCGATACGATCATTGGTCAACAAATCAACCTTACATTTGCTGCTACACTGAAGGAACGCTTCATTCGGTTTGCAGGTGATATTAAGCCTTTGAATGGAGTCGATCTTTACCTTTTCCCTCGACCAGAAGCTGTGGCCGAACTTGAATACGAGCAGCTTCGCGAGCTCTCATTCAGTCAAAGGAAATCAGAATACATTATTGACTTTGCCAGAAACGTAGTAAACGGAAAGATTGATACCGAGCAGTTATGGACAAGGTCCAATGAAGAAATCATAAAGGAATTAATTCCATTTAGAGGAATTGGCAGATGGACAATCGAATGTTTAATGTTATTCGGCTTAAACCGACCTGATGTATTGCCAGCTGCAGATATCGGTCTGCGAAATGCGGTGAGGTCGATTTATAAATTGGATTTGCAGCCGCAAACAGAGGAAATACGCATGTTGGCAGAGAAAGAAAACTGGACTCCCTGGGAAAGTTATATCACTTTCTATATGTGGCAATATCTGAATACAGCTTCTAAACAGAAAAAGAGTTGACCTGCATTTAGGCCAACTCTTCATCCATACTAATCCAAGATGGTAACTTCAACTTGTTGTTTTCCGAAGTTTGTTGCATCTTCGTCAGATTGCATGTATAAATCGATCTTGTTACCGTCGATTGCTCCACCTGTATCTCCTGCTACAGCACGACCGTATCCTTCAACGTAAACCTCAGTTCCAAGAGGGATGACGTCAGGATCAACAGCAACGACCTTTTGATCCGGGTTCGCATTCAAGTCGATTCCTGTAGCTGTCACACCAGAGCAACCATCACAGTTTGCTGTATAGGCTGTCGCTTCCATCGTGAGTGTTTTTTGTTCTTCATCGTCAGCAGATGCTTGTCCGCTGTCATTTGTATCAGTAGTTTCTTTTTCAGCAGCTGCAATTTCAGTATCTTGTTGTGCGGCTTGTTTCAATTCAAATAGGGCTGTTTTTGTTTGAGGACCTGCAATGCCGTCCACTTGGAGATCATTCTTTTCTTGATATTCTGTGACAGCTTTTTCAGTCAATGGTCCGAAAATGCCATCAACTTTATAGTCATAGTGCTTCAATTCAGTTAGATGTTCTTGCAAGTGTTCAACGGCTTTACCGCGGTCACCACGTTCGATTATTTCTGTTGCTTCTTTCAATACATCGGCGGTTTCTTGATCGATCGTTCCTGTAGGTTCAAGACCATACTCCTGCTGGAACCCTTTCACACCTTTATGCGTAATATCACCGTAGTAACCGGTTGTTTTATCATAATCGAAAAAACCTAGTTCTTTCAGATCCTGTTGAACTGTATGGATATCATCATGCCACATATTCTTCTTTAGTGGCGTTTCTAAATCTGCCGCCTGTGTTGCTGCTGGTGCAAGTAAAGCTGATCCTGCTACCGCGGCAGTCAATGCTACCTTTTTGAACATATAGAAGTTTCCCCTCCTTTGAAGTTAGAGAGACGGTTTTTTTGCGTCCCAATTGCACATTCTACAAGGACATTATGACATGACAATAATAGTGCAATTACAAAGGGATTACGTTTAAAATACAAGTGTCTGATTTGGTTGTCATATACACCAAATTCAGGAAAATCCATTACGAAAGGGAGAGGTAAATTCCGAACTGGGAGGTTGTTACGATGAGCATAAGACGACCATCAAAGTTGGTTATGATCATATCAGTGATCGTGATCTTTATAGTTGCAATTGGAGGATGGGCAGGTATGCAGATGTTAAAGAAGGCAAATGATGAGTCTGTTACTCTAGCTGATGCGAAAAGTAATGGGGAGGTCAGAGTCGTTGCTGATGATACTATTTTTGTGAATGGAAAGGAAGAGGAGTTTTCAAGAGAAGTAGCCAAAATGCATGCTTATTTCAATGAGTTGCTCGGGTGGGGAGGTTGGAGGACGTTCGATCCGGATAGCAAAGAGGAAGAACTTCAGTCACAACTTCAATACATCAATACAATCCTTTTACCTGAAACAACAGGTACCTTAGCGACGGATATGGAGCGTGCTGCAAAAGGAATAGAAGCAGCTTTAAAGACCAACTCCACCAAGGAACTGTTTATTACCCACCGGATTTTCCATGACCTCGATGTGGTTATGAATGAAAATACCGCAGATGATTATTGGGGGATTACCACAACTTATGGAAAACAATGATTCTGTTTAGAATACGTCAGCTTTTTACTGCTGTCACGCTGCATTCTATGGTAAAGTGATAAGTGGAAGGACGGGATGTACAAGATGTTCAAAGTATTACTTGTCTCTATTCTTATCATCATCGTTGTTTTGGTTCTTTTCGTGGCAGCAATTACAAAGGGTTATTCCTATAAACATACAATTGATCCATTGGAAAACAACCCTAACATAGATGAAAAAGAGGAAGACGAAGAAAAACCGAATAGTTAAATGACTAATTCCATGATTATCTCTGAAAACAGGTTGGCTGTATAATGCAGTCAACCTTTTTATTTTGGTTCCGGACCTTAATATATGTACAAGCAATCTTCTTAAATTGGAATATATTGTTTGTGAGGGGTGATAATCTATTGAAAGTGGTGAAAAATGATGAGAATTGTTATAGATCCTGGTCATGGTGGATCTGACCCAGGTGCTGTATATAAGCAGCACAGAGAAAAAGACTTTAACCTGAAAGTGTCACTTCTCGTAAGGGACCATCTTTTAAAGTCTTATGAAGCAGAAATCCTTATGACTAGAACAACTGATAAAACGATGGCTTTGAAAGAAAGGACAGACTTTGCAAATAACAGAAAAGCTGACTTTTTCTGTTCTATCCATCATAATGCAGCAGGTGGAAGTGGATTCGAAAGCTATATTTTCAATGGGACCGTTCCTGACAGTACAAAACAAATCCAAACTGTCGTCCACAAAGAATTTATGTTTGCTGCAAAAAAATATGGTGTAAACGATCGGGGGCAGAAAAGGGCGAATTTTTACGTGCTGCGGAACACGAGGATGAACGCATTATTGTTGGAGGTTTTGTTCATCGACAATGAACATGATCTTAAACTGATCCTAAATGATCAATTTGTCAGTGATGTTTCCAAAGCGATTGCAACAGGAATCGCCAAAGCCTTGAACCTCAAGGAAAAACCTGTACCACCCCCCGACCCTGGCACTTTATATAAGGTTATTGCTGGATCTTTTAAAGAGGAAGAAAACGCCAAAGACCGGGCTCAGTTCCTTTTAAACAATAAAATCGAAGCTTATATTTATCCGATTACGATCGATGGCACTAAATTTTATCGTGTACAAGCTGGGGCATTTTCAGAAAAAAAGAATGCGGAAGGCAGAGTTGCAGCCTTGAAACGTGTAGGGATTCCAGATGCTTTTATCGTAACAGAAGGGAAAGGTGAACCGGAAGAGCCGCCACAACCAGAGCCGATCCAAGGTTTTACTATTCAAGGCTCAAGTGTTCTGGCAGCATTAAATATGCAAGCATTTGTGAAACGGATCAACCCGAATGCTCCCAATCTTGCATCCCTTTACATTGAAATTGGAAATAAATACGGTATTCGAGGAGATACAGCATATGCTCAAGCGGTCCACGAAACGAATTATTTCAGATATACAGGTGTTGTGAAACCGGAACAGAATAATTATGCAGGGATCGGAGCAACTGGACCTGATGAACCGGGGGCTTCATTCGCTACACCGCGAGAAGGGGTGACTGCGCATATCCAACACTTGTATGCGTATGCTTCAAAAGCTGAGTTGCCAGATGGAGAGACTCTTGTGGATCCACGGTTCAATCTCGTAGCTCGTGGATCAGCACCGATATGGGTCGCCCTAAATGGGAAATGGGCTGTACCAGGCACTAATTATGGACAACTTATCCTTGGCATCTATGATCGAATGATCGATTTTGAAGTCAGCAAACTTAATGAACAGCTTGACTTGTTAGAAAAGACGAAGCAACAATTAGATTAGGAGCTGCCTTTATGGACAGCTCTTTTTTGTTTCTCTTTTGGTGAAGGTGTATGTGCTTACTCACAATTCTGTCGTAATAGCGGTGGAAATCCAAACACCGCTTGACATTCTATCGCTTTAGGGAAAGCTAAAACCGTTGATGCTAATGAATCGCCTATGGAGTAGGCGGCAAAACATATTCGTGCAAAAACTGGCATCATGAGCAGGAAAGTAAGTTGGAAATACATACAGTGGTACAATTGAAAGAGGATTAATAGGACTAGGATGAACAACTATGGAGAATTGGCGCAAAAGTGCACGTTTCTTGTGGCTTTGTAATTTCATAATCGTTGCAGCAATGACGATGATATTGCCCTTTTTACCACTTTATCTCGAAGAATTGGGCGTAACAGGAAGTAAGGCTCTTAGTAATTGGACTGGAGCTGTTTTTTCTGCGGCATTTTTATCCGGAGCTATCATGGCACCGATCTGGGGGATTTTTGCAGATAAATATGGTCAAAAAGCAAACTTGATCCGTGCCGGAATCGGTATGGGTATTTTGACGTTTTCGATGGCCTTTGCAACTGGTCCATGGATGTTGTTAGCATTGCGCTTTTTCATGGGATTCTTTTCAGGCTTTATTACGGTATCTTTTTCATACTTATCCAGAATCACACCGAAAGAACATACCGGGAGTGCCCTTGGCTTTTTACAAACAGGTGGCATATCAGGTGGAATCATCGGACCGCTTATTGGCGGAGCTTTATCAGACTTGTTCGGATTCCGTGCTGTGTTTGCAGTAACCGGAGTCAGCATTCTTATGACATTGATGCTCGTCATCCTTTTCATTCCGAAAGATGAGCCTATGAAAGCTGTGAAGGGAAAGCCAGGGACGTTTCTGGATGTGTTACGCAATAAGCAGCTTCTTATTTTATTCATTGCCACGTTTCTATTACAAGCAGCGATGTTAAGTACAAACTCGATGATGACGATTTTCGTGAAAACCTTCGTGCATAACCCGGAAAACTTAGCTCTTCTTGCTGGGTTAGCTGCATCAATCCTTGGAATTGCCACGATTATTGGATCACCCTATCTCGGAAAATTAGGTGATCGGATCGGGCATATCAAGATGCTTCCGGTCGTTATGTTGTTAAGCGGGTTGTTATTCTTTCCGCAATTATGGACAGATAATATCTATGAGCTTTATATATGGAGATTTCTGCAAGGCTTGATATTAGGTGGCGTCTGGCCGGCAATTCAGACGTTGATCCATAAAAAAACCCCAGATGATATACAAGGACGAGCTTTTGGTGTCACTGCCAGCTGCCGATTCCTAGGGAATTTGACGGGACCAATCATCGGCGGTTGGATTTCTGGAAGCTTCATGACCGCTTACGTGTTTGGGTTTGCAGGAGCACTCCTGGTGATTGGAAGCGGACTCGTAAAATGGGGCGTGCATAAGAATTAAGGAAACTTGGGTTGTATGTGTATAAGAAAATACAAAGGAAAAATCATCAACACAAATGAAATTATCGCGACAAGATTAGAAATTATCACAACATTTGCCTTACAGCGAACAAATTAAAAAAGAGATGAACCCCCATCGACTTTCATCGAGGGGGGCTCATACTCCTTTAAAGCTCTTGCCAGCGCCCAAGGCTTGGCTGAGCCAAGTTTTCTTTATTATTCAATCGTATGTGTAAATGATGTCTCAATTGGCGGTTTTGATGTTACTTTGAACTTCACTTTATACGTGCCGGGATCAAGTTTTGGAATATCCACTTCAAACGTATGTTTCTGACCTGGTTCTATCGTGATCGTCTTCAAAGCTTGAGTGAACATTTTACCTTCTGCCCAATGAAAGACTTGTTTTCCATCTTGATCCGTGATCCACATATCATATTGCTGACCACTGGAAAATTGGAGCTCTTTAGAACTTTCCGTCTGATTTTGGAGCTCAATCACCACTTTATTATCAGTGAATGAAACGACGTTAAGCTGTAATTCATCTGACACGCTATCATTCCCTTCCGAACTTTTCTCCTTTTTATCTTCACTTGCTTCTCCATTTGTCGGCTGGGATTCTGGTTCTTCAGGTTGATTGCTTGTCCCACATGCAGTCAGAAGAAGGACTAGAAAAATCGTTGCAAGTCGATACATGGTGAGTTCCTCCTTTTCCGGACATCCCATCTATTCTTCGATGCCCTGAAATCGTATTTGTAGTATAGACGTAACGATCTCAGGCTATGTTTCACCGTTTTTTATATTAAGCAGTTTTTTATAGGATATAGTGTTTACATATATAGTAAACCAGAAGACACTTTATCGCAATGATTGATACCAAAAACAGGGGCTGACACGTCGGTCAACCCCTGAGGATGTTCATTTGATTATTTAGCATGTAAACGACGGATACGCTCGTCTAGATCTGGGTGAGTCGAGAACAGCATTTTCTTCTTCTTACCACCGCTGATTTTCATTGTTGCAAGTGATTCTTGACGAGTATCGACCCGGTTTACGTGAGCCCGTAAGGATTCAAGTGCATGAATCATCTTATCTTTCCCAGCTAGATCTGCACCGCCACGGTCCGCATGGAATTCACGGTATCTTGAGTAAGCCATGACCACAATCGCACCAAGAATTGAAAATGCGATTTGGAAAACAATGATGGCAAGGAAATGGACCAATGCCGCTTTGTCTTCATCAACCAGTTGTGCGACTGCCCATGCTGCAATACGTGATAAGAATACAACAAATGTATTGATAACACCCTGGAGTAGGGTCATCGTCACCATATCCCCATTGGAGATGTGAGCGACTTCGTGCGCCAATACACCTTCAACAGCATCGTCATCCATGTTTTGCAGTAATCCGCTTGAAACAGCGACGAGTGAACGACGTTTCGATGGACCAGTTGCGAAAGCATTGACTTCCGGAGAATCATAGATTCCGACCTCTGGCATCTTTGTCAATCCAGCTGCACGTGACAAACGGTGTACACGTTCCACAAGATCTTGTTCATATGAGGAATTTGGTCTGTCAGGGTCAATGACCTTGACACCCATCATTTTTTTAGCCATCCAACGAGAAATTGCAAGCGATATGAATGAACCACTGAAACCAATGACCGCACTGAAGACCAATAATTGGCCGAACATGATGTTGCCATCAGCACCGATGTAATTGTTTACACCTAACAACGATAAGACAATCATGATAGTAGTAAGGACTAGAATGTTTGTCAGGATAAACAGAAAAATTCTCTTTGCCATTTTCCATACCTCATTTCAAGTTCATTTGAACTTAAGTTATGAGAATAGTATAAATTACCCTTAAGGAATTTTCAAGATAAGAGTTTCAGATTTTAATGAAAATTTTTGTGGGAAATGCAATGTTGATTTATTATAGGTACATTTTTATGCGAATTTCGCGACTCTCCTGCGGGAAAAACGAGCCAGGCGTGACCCCACACTTTTTAAAAGGATCTTCGACTATAATAATGAACTTCGACTAAATACCACCACGTACTATGGTGAACGTCGAAGCCAGCATAAGGAAGACTTCTAAGAATTCTCATCGCAGACACGAAAATGATTTCATTTTTGTGTTGAGATCCTGTGCAAGTGAGGAGGCTTGCGGTAGTGGGTTAAATGCAGTGAAGTGATGTCTAGCTCATCGACCAGTCACTTGGATCACTTCAAATTTCCTGCGGCGGCGACACATTGATTGACATCCTTATGAGTTAGCCCACGCAGAACCAAGTCTTTGTTTGGTTCGAGCCTCCTCGTCCGTTTTCCAGTGACCTATGTGACTAAACGGGTCGCTTCCGCTTTTCTTGTACCCGCGGAAAGGGAGTGAAAGCCTTGATTACAGAGTCGTTAATTAATTCTACCTTTTATTTCTACAAACAATTGACGTTCCCCTCATTTATTGCGTATGATAAGTTCAAATGACCATATTTGAAGAGGTGAAACTATGCCTTCCTTTAAACTTACCCGTAAACAAATGGCAAAACTGCTCATATCTTTACAGCCTGATCAAGACAAAACACCCTTGGATGTGCTGAAACAAGCCTGGCTTGAATCGAATGGCCAATCAGAAGGGCTTGATGAGAACGGAATTCCCGAACCTTCATTTCCTGGCATTTTTGAAAAAATCATCAAAGGGCCGAGACAGGACAAGGGCTTCTCAATCAACGAAATTGTTTCTCTCGGAAATCAGATCGAGTATAGCAGTCTTTCAACTAGTGCCGTTCAAAATTGGGTGAAGAGGGATGTTCGAAATTTGATCGGTTCACCTCAGAAGGGAAAGAAATATTCTCTAGAACAAGCAGCGATTCTTTTTATCGTCGAAGATCTCAAGAGTACGCTTGATTTCCTATCCATACGAAATCTGCTAACACTCATCTTCAATAATATCGAAGACCGACATGACGATCTTATTGATCCGCTTGATTTCTATTATACATATGCAGCTATTTTTGAAGAGCTGGATCTGAACAATGACCAGGTTGTTGATGTCGATTTTCGTGTGAAGAATGGCGCTAAAGCTGAAACGCTTGTTTTTAAGAAAGCGGAAAATAAAATCCAGTACCTTGAAAACTTGGATAGTAAAGAACAATCCATTGTGAAAAATGGGTTGGTGATAGCGACATTATCCGTACAAACTTCGTACTTTCAATCTGTTTCCCGGCAATTTTTAAACAAGACCTTATTCATATGAAGGAAATTCTCCTATATATTGGTGCTGTCCCAAAAGGGTCTGAGTCTCTCCGGAAATAACAACATTTTAAAAAAATCGTGGTATACAATTGTTGTGTTGGAGGTGCCTGACACTTTTTTGCTATGTCAAATAATAATGTTGATTTCTAACTAAGTTTGATTTTACCGAAGAAATTCACGACACTCCTGCTGGAAAAGCGAGCCACGCGAGACCCCCCAAGCGATTTATGGATCTTCGACTATAATAAGGACCTTCGACTAAAAGCCACCACGTCCTGTGGTGAACGTCGAAGTCAGCAAAAGGAAAGCTTCCAAGAATTTTCATCGTAGACACGAAATATGAGTTCATTTTTGTATTGAGAATCCTGTGCAAGTGAGGAGGCTCGCGGAAGTAGGCAAATGCAAGGTAGTGATGTCTAGCTCAACGACCAGTCATCACTTCAAACTTCCTGCGGTGGTCTCGAAAATCAACAATAAGGTATAACAAAGCCTTTCTTTTAGGACAGTACCATTTTTGTATATCCCAAAGTGCAAAATTAGTGTAAAATTACACTAATGATCCTTATGTATTTATAAATGTTTTTTTATATGACCTCATAAATTAGTAAGGAGAGGGGGAGCGAGATGAATGAACGAAGATGGTTGAAAAAAGAGGGTCCAAAATGGATAGAGAAAGGACTGATTGAAAAAGAACAGCTTGACGGTATCTTATCGTTATATGAGAAAAAGAACAACAATCTTTTGCCGATCTTAGCAAGTATTCTAATTGGCCTGGGGGTTCTTACGTTTGTAGCTTCCAATTGGGGTAACATGAGTGATTTGTTCAGGCTAGTCATCATTTGCGCAGCACTCACCGGTTTCCAGCTGAGTGGATACCGCCTCATTGAAAAAGGATCTGAAACACTTGGAATTGCTCTGGTAGGAATCGGGGTGATCACCTTCGGAGCAGGAATATTCCTGACTGCTCAAATGTTCCATATCGTTTCATATACCGCAACAGCCTTTATTTTATGGATGGTGGTCGCTTTATTAACGTATGCAATTCTTCCGAACAGCTATATTTATCTCTTGTCTTTGGTGATCGGTGTTTCAGGCATGATCTATAGTGCCATCTCTTTTCAAGGCTTCAGCTTTGTATTAGCTTTCCTTATTCTGTTTGCAGCAGGATACTTGACGTTTAAAGAGAATCATCCACTCTTTTATTACATCTATACAATCGCTTATTCAATTACAGGAATAACGTTGTTAGTGGACTACGATTTAACATACTTATGGATGACGATCATCTTCTTCATCCTTTATGGAATCAGTGAATTGATTCCAGGTGAGAAGGGTCAGCTTGCATTCAGGAATATGAGTATCATCGGTAGTTTAGCAGTTATCTTCATCCATGTCTTCTTTTTGGATGAACTTGTCCGTTATGAAGGGGATGTCATCGGAAGCGGCGCGTTATATTTTATCATGCTGATTGGACTCAGTGCCTTGATTGCATGGAACAAATTCCGTCAGAGCACACATTCCAATTGGCTAGATCTTGCTTTATTTTTACCGTTGTTCTTAATAAGTGAAATCGGGGACCTGCTTTATTTACTGCTTGCCTTCAGCTATTCCTTATTCATATTGATACAAGGATACCAATTAGAAGAATCGGAACGGATCAATCGTGGGACTTTTCTGTTCCTGATCAGTACTCTCGTCGCTTATATTCAATTGGCTTGGGACTTTCTGCCAAAGTCGATGTTCTTCTTAGCTGGAGGGGTTTTGCTCTTCATCCTAAGCTGGCTGCTTGAACGGAGAAGAAGAAAATGGGCGCACCAGGCAAAAGGAGGGCGATCATGATGCGAAAGAAATGGATCTATTTCTTGATCGTGCTTCAAGTGTTGGCTCTTGCAGGCATAGCTGCATCACATTATTTGACGTTGAAAATCGGTGAACAGGTTGTATTGAAAACAGAACCGATCGATCCGCGCGATCTCTTTTACGGGGATTACGTGACATTGAATTACGAGATTTCAACCTTATCTCAAAATTTATTAGGAGATGAGGACATTGAACAGAGGGAAACGGTATATGTCGTCCTTCAGAAAGCGGGCGATGTTCATGAAGCGAAAAGTGTTCATCGGAATAAACCTGAAGTCACAAATGATGAAATCGTCTTAAAAGGTAAAGTCCGTTGGATTGATGAATATTCTAATATTTTGACGGTTGATTATGGAATCGAACGATTTTATGTGGAAGAAGGCACCGGAAAGACTATTGAAGATGAGCGCGCTGATAAAGTAGTAGTGCGTATCGCTCCGTGGGGAAATGTCGTAATAGAAGAACTTTTGTCGAATGATGGCTGATTTCATAATCGTTTTCGGGTTTTGGAACTAAGTGTGTTATACTTGGCCTAACCTAGCGGGAAGGAGACAAATATTGTCAAAAATTAACGTGTTTTTAGACGATGTCCGTCCATGTCCCGACAATTATATTTTAGCTTCTGACATTGAAGAATGTATTAAATTGTTAAAGGAAAAGGATATTCAACATCTTTCTTTAGACCATGATTTAGAAAACAAGTATCGAAATGGATATATGCTTGTAGAGTATATGGTGAAACATAAATTATTTGCAGAAACCATCACGGTTCATTCCGCTAATTCTGGTGCTGGGAAGCGAATGTTTATGTTATTGAAAGATGCCCAAGAGGATTTTCTCATTCCAGGAGAAGTGAAAATCTCATACCATCCATTACCAATAAGAATAAATAGGTCTCAGTAGCATCTATAAAAAGATGTTTCAGGCTGCCGGGGGAAACTGCTCGGCAGCCTTTTGTTGTGCTGGAGATTTGGAATCTGCTTTACAATGGTAGTGAAATCCGATAACATGGAAGTAATAACCAACGAAAGGGTGTTTATTTCGAGATGATGATGCGATCTGTTGTGCTTTTAATTGTAATGGCTTGATGATGGGAGAAGTATGCCCATTTTTAGAAAAAGCCATCACAAGACAACAGATCAACATCCTCGTAACCCCTTTACCGGCATAGAATGATCGGAAAGAATTTTTTCTGTCCTTATGATCAGGAAAGCAGCAGCAGGGTGTTCGTTCACTCTGCTTTTTTCATTTTACTAAAGAAAAGTTAAGTACTTTCTTCAGTATAAGTGCAAATGTGGTTCTGTTACAGGACTTTGTTGATTTTAAGGGGAATTTGCGATAAATACAAAAGAGTGAAGCGTTCGTTCTGTTGTCTTGTGTGATGGTCCAAACTATAGATAGAAAGAAGGAACAATCGATGAGTATATTACATGTCAATGGACTGACACACGGTTTTGGTGACCGGACTTTATTCGATCAAATCGAATTCAGGCTTTTGAAAGGTGAGCATGTCGGGCTTGTAGGTGCCAATGGGAGCGGAAAATCTACATTATTGAAACTGCTTATTGGAGAGTTAGTTCCTGATGGCGGCGATATCGAACGGCATCCAGGCATTGAAATCGGCTATCTAGAGCAGCACCCTGATTTTAAAAAAGGAGAAACCATCAAAACTTACTTGCAAGGTGCATTTGCACGTTTTTATGAACTAGAAAAAGAGATGTTGAGCATCACTGAACGCTTATCAGACCCGAAGAATATCAATTTAGAAAAAGATCTCGGACGACTCGGGAAAATCCAGGATACGTTGGATGCTCATGAGTTTTACAAAATCGATACAACAATAGAAGAAGTAGCAGCAGGCTTAGGGATTACACCTTTAGGGATGACTACGGAGACGGATCAGTTGAGCGGGGGACAGCGTACCAAGTTGATGCTTGCGAAACTTTTGTTGAGTCAACCAGATGTCTTATTGATGGATGAGCCAACGAACTACTTGGACGATGTTCATATCACCTGGCTTCAGAAATATCTATCGGATTACCCGAATGCGTTTATCCTGATCTCACATGACACATCATTCATGAACGCGGTGGTGACAGTGATCCACCATTTAGAGCATAAAAAATTGACTCGATATGTAGGAGATTACAACGCTTTTACAGAAGCCTATGAATTACGGAAAAAACAAACCTATCAGGCTTTTGTCCGGCAGCAAAAGGAAATCGACAAGCTGGAGGATTACATCCGCCGAAATAAAGCGAGGGCTTCGACTGCCAAGCAAGCGAAGAGCCGTGAAAAAAAGCTGGAGAAAATCGATCGCATTGAAAAACCGTCAAGTTTACCTGTTCCACGCTTCAAGTTTGATGTATGCCGTGAACCGAATCAAGAAGTGGTGATAGCGAACGAGCTGCAGGTCGGTTACGAGAGACCATTGTTTAGCGGCATCGATTTGACGATCAAAAAGAATATGAAGATTGCGATCACAGGATACAACGGAATCGGAAAATCAACGACGATCAAGTCCTTACTGGGTCTCATTGAACCACTTGGAGGAGAAGTGAAGATTGGAAGCTTCGTGAGACCAGTTTATTTTGAGCAGGAAATCACGCTGCCAATTAAAGAGTCTGCTCTTCAATATGTGTGGTCCAGATTCCCGTTCATGCAAGAAAAGGATGTACGGAAGCGTCTGGCGAGAAGCGGTTTGAAAAACGAACACATTTATCAGCCGATGAACACCCTGAGTGGAGGAGAGCAGACGAAGGTGAGGCTATGTGAGCTGATGATGGAGGAAAGTAACTTTCTTGTCCTGGATGAACCAACAAATCATCTAGATGTGCGGGCGAAAGAAGCTTTGAAGGAAGCGCTCAGGAAATACAAAGGCACACTCCTGATCGTATCCCACGAACCTGAATTTTACCAGGAGTGGGTCACAGATATTTGGAATGTTGAAAATTGGGTGAGTTAAGATCAGAAAGACTTCGGCTTTGGCCGAAGTCTTTTTTTCGGGGATTATAAGGTTCCCCTTTTGCGTTTGCAAAATTACTACTAGGTTTTACAAATATATCGGCTGATTTTACAAAAATAAGGCCTGGTTTTACAAATATAGCTAGGTACCTTTCCGTTTTGTCAGATGGAAAATGTCCAGGTCATGTGCGAGTTCCGTGTTCGCAAAAACGCGGACAGCACTTTCCAGTAATTCATCTGATTGGTCATGGTATCTTGAACTGATATGATTAAGAATCAGTCGTTTGACATTCGCGTTTTTCGCAATTTCAGCTGCTTGTATCGTAGTCGAGTGGTAATAATCGATTGCCTGGTCCTCCATCCCCTCAGCGAACGTCGCTTCATGGATAAGCAGGTCAGCATTTCGAGCCAGCTTGGCTGTTTTTTCAGAAGGACGAGTATCACCGCAAACCGTAATGACCCTGCCTAGTTGTTCCTCACCGAGAAAGTCTGCCCCGTTCAAGCTTCGCCCATCTTCCAAGGTGACTGTTTTACCATCTTTCAGCTTTTTATAAACGGGTCCTGGCGGAACATCGAATTCCTTCAGCTTTTCAACAAGCAACCGACCAGGCTGTGAAGGTTCTGTCACTCGGATTCCGAAAGATGGGATCACATGCTCCAGTAACGATACCTCAATTTGATAACCATCATCATTTTCAACGTATCCATCTTCGTATTCCACAATCTCCAAAGGATATTTCAAGTATGTCCTGCTCGTTTCCAATGCAGCAGTCACAAATTCGTGGATGCCCTTTGGTCCGTATACTGTCAAAGGATTTTCTGCTCCCTGGAACGAACGACTCCCTAAAACCCCTGGAAGGCCGTAAAGGTGATCGCCATGCATATGTGTGATGAAGATTTTCGATATTTGCCATAGCTTCAAGTTTGTATGGAGTATCTGATGTTGCGTAGATTCACCGCAATCGAACAACCATACATCACCTTCACGATTTGTCATGAAACGTAGAGCAAGGGACGAAACGTTCCGACCTTTAGAAGGAATGCCTGCCCCTGTTCCGAGAAAATGAAATTCCATACTATTCATCCTTTCACTGATAGTATATACCATCTACTCTCCATCCTAAAACGAATTCACACTTCAGTCCTCAGCAGGAGATGAAACCAACCTCTTGTCTGTTTTATGGAAATACCTTAATCGACTAAACTTTAGATAATGATAAAAAAGGAGCGATCAAATATGTTCATAAAAGAAGGAACGACGAAAACACAGGGAATTAATCGGAAAAATGAAACGGAATTGGATGTAAAGTTGCAATTAGGAACTGGTAAACTGGATCTACACGATGGAACAAAGGAAATCATGGAGGGAATGTTTACGTTCTACGGAGAATCTTCTGAACCAGAAATTGCATATGACATTTCTGAAAGTGGTATCGGAAAACTTGTCGTACCACAGAAATCTATAACCACATGGCTTCTGAAAAAGGCTAAACAAGAATGGGACGTTGCATTGAATGGAGATCTGCCTCTTGCTCTGAAAGTAGAGCTGGGTGCCGGAAAGTCAAAACTCGGCCTTTCTAAGTTGAATTTAAAGGATCTACATATTGAATCGGGGGTAGGGGAAACAGAAATCGACCTGGCAGGAGAATGGAAAAATAGTTTTAGAGTCAAAATTGACGTTGGTGTCGGGAAAATGAAAATCCGTGTACCGATCCATGCAGGCGTGAAGGTTGAGGTTGATAAAGGGATTGGAAAAGTCAAAGCAGATCATTTCATTATTGTTGGGGACAGCTATCAAAACCAGTCGTATGAAACAGCAGATGTGAAACTTGACATTGACCTGGATGTCGGAGTGGGAGAAGTGATCCTGGAACAAGTTTAAATACTAGAGTTTTATTAGAGTATAATGGTGTGAGTGAAATCCACCACACTCCTCAGGGAAATTAAGTCAATGGCAAAAAGACCCATAACATTAAATGGGTCTTTTTGCTGATGAAACCATTTTCCGTTTGAAAATAACGGTATTAATTAGAATATAATTACCATTTAATGCAAGTTACAGAGGTGTTTTCTACCATCATACACTTCATTGATTTTCAAAATTATACAAAAATATGTCTATTTTCCCCTTTTTCTTTATTATTAAACATAATATTTACAATTTTTCGTCAAATTGATACTATTACTACAAAAGTATTAGAATATTATATTTTGATAGTTTAGGGGAGGGCATTACCAGGTGAAAAAGAAGAAGATAGCATCCACGGCACTAGCAGTCATGATGGGGATCAGTACGCTTACATACGGTGCATTTTCATCACCTCAGCACGCAGAAGCTGAGCATATCAAAGAAAGCATTTCAAAGTCTTATGCAGGAGCACCGATCGATCTCGGGATTGCAAATGATGAGAGATTGATAGAAATGCTGAAAGAAAGCGGAAAGATTTCAAAGAATGCGACACCTGCAGAAGCAGAAAAAGCATTAAATAAGTATTTGAAAGAAAGAGCTGCGAATGGTAAACATTCGCATGGCGGAGAGCTTGAAGATGAAGCCAAAGAATCTAAAGAACAACTTCAAGCACAAATGAAAAGCAATGGATTGGATTCAGGTAAAGGAAAGAAAAATGGCAAGACAAAAGGTGAAACAGTTGACGGGGTAACAGAAGAAGAGTGGGATGGCGGAACCCGTACAGATAAAGTTCTTGCTCTATTGATTGAATACCCTGATTATCCAGCGTCTAAGATCGAAGCTGGCGATACAGATATGTATTATGAAGATTATGTGAAAGAGCATTATACAGAAATGCTGTTCAGTGACAATGGCTATACTGGGCCAAATGGAGAAAACCTCGTATCCGTCAAACAATTCTATGAAGAGCAATCAGGCGGAAGCTACACAATCGAAGGTGAAGTTGCAGGATGGTACCAAGCAAAGAATCCAGCAGCGTACTACGGTGGGAATAATGCGAGTGATAATGATTCCAATCCACGTGCTTTAGTAAGAGAAGCACTTTTGGCTGCTGCTGCTGATCCTAATTTGGATTTAAGCCAATATGACCAGGAAGACCGTTATGACCTTGATGGTGACGGTAACTACCGTGAGCCGGATGGATTGATCGACCACTTGATGATCGTCCACTCTTCTGTTGGTGAAGAAGCAGGTGGTGGCGGACTTGGTGCAGATGCTGTCTGGTCACATCGTTGGTCTCTTGGAGGGATATTCCCGATCACTGGGTCCCCTGAACCTGAAGTCGATTATTGGGGACAAGGTACCATGTATGGATATGATTACACGATCGAACCTGCAGATGGTGCAGCTGGGGTTTTCGCACATGAATATGGACATGACTTAGGATTACCGGATGAATACGACACAATCTATTCTGGTGCTGGTGAAGCCGTTGCTTATTGGTCAATCATGTCAAGTGGGAGCTGGGCAGGTGACATCCCTGGGACAGAACCTACAGGGTTCAGTGCATGGTCGAAAGAATTCTTGCATTCTTCAATGCCTGGAAGCAACTGGTTGACTGGTGCGACGGTCCATGCGGATGAGGTAACAAGCAAAGGAACTGAAGTGCTACTTGATGAAGCTGTAACTAAAGGTACAAATAATGATGCAGTACGTATAGACCTTCCAGATAAAGTAAACACAATCAACACGCCAGCTAGTGGAGAGTATGAGTATTTTGGTGGAACAGGTGATGAAATCGACCACACAATGGTTACCGAAGTCGATCTTACGAATGCAACGAACGCAACATTAGACTATGATGTTTGGTATAACATCGAATCGAATTGGGACTATGGAATGGTACAGGTTTCAACTGATGGTGGAGAAACTTGGAACTCACTCTCTACGCCAAGCACTACATCTGATATTGTTGAAGATGGATACCCGGCAATCAAAGAAAATATGCCTGGTTATACTGGATCAAGTGACGGTTGGATGCACGAAACGATCGATTTAAGTGAATACGCTGGACAAACGATCCAATTACAATACCGTTACATGACTGACTGGGGTACGACTCTTGATGGAATGTATGTAGATAATGTAACAGTCACTGCTGATGGTGGTGAGGTTGTATCTGACGGGGCAGAATCAGAAGCGGATGCAGCATTTGATCTACACGGATTCAAGCGAGATACAGGTACATTTACGTCAGAACACTACTATCTACTTGAATGGAGATCCCACAACGGTGTTGACGAAGGACTTTCACATATCCGTCGTGGAAACAGCCTGATGAATTATGATGCTGGACTTCTTGTATGGTATGTGGATGATGCTTATGATAACAACTGGACGGGTGTCCATCCTGGTGAAGGATTCCTAGGTGTAGTAGACGCTGACCAAATTGTAAACCGTTGGAGTGATGGTGCGTTAGGTACTACACGTTATCAGATGCATGATGCAGCATTTGGTTTAGGTAAAACTGAAAAGATGTTCCTTGATTACAGTGATACGTTAGGTATTACGATGAAGGATAATGCAACAGAAAGAACACCGCTCTTTGATGATTCAAAGAAATATATGACTCCGGTACTTCCAGACGCAGGACGTAACGTCCCTACTTACGGATTGAAATTCCGTGTGCTTGCCGAGAGTGGAGATGGAACAGTCGGAAAAGTAAAAATCTATAAATAGAAACCAAACTTTAGTAAATTATTGTATCCCGAATGATGGATTAAAACAGCCATTATTCGGGATTTTTGTTATCTCTAATCGAAGACCTGTAAAAACAAATGTTGTATGAATGCTAATTGAAAGAATTTATGGCCAATTCCTACAGTATAAAGTCCCTCCTATCTTGGAAATCTTGAAGATTTCTACATGAAACCTGTCGAAATATAACTACTTTTGCAGAACATTATTCATAATATTTACAATATTCTACTACTTTGGTATTATTGTAAAAGTATTACAAGATATAAATAATTTACTAGTTTAGGGAGGGTGTTACGTGAAGAATAGTAAGGTAGTTTCAACGGCACTAGCAGTCATGATGGGGATCAGTACGCTTACATATGGTACATTTTCATCACCTCAACACGCAGAAGCTGAGCATATCAAAGAAAGCATTTCAAAGTCTTATGCAGGAGCACCGATCGATCTCGGGATTGCAAATGATGAGAGATTGATAGAAATGCTTAAAGGAAGCGGAAAGATTTCAAAGAATGCGACACCTGCAGAAGCAGAAAAAGCATTGAAGAAATACTTGAAAGAGCGATCTGATAATTCAAAGCATGTGCATCATGGGGAAGAGCTTCATGATGAAGCAAAGGAATCAAAAGAAAAATTAGTGAAGGACATGAAAGAGAACGGGCTGAAAAATGGAAAAGGGAATAAATTAGGGAAAGCTAAAAAGAACAAAGTTGATGGAGTTATAGAAGAAGAATGGAATGGCGGGACACGGACTGACAAAGTACTTGCTCTATTAATCGAATATCCGGATTTCCCATCCTCTGACATCATCCCTGAAAGTACAGACATGTATTATGAGAATTATGCTAAAGAGCATTATACAGACATGCTGTTCAGTGACGATGGCTATGAAGGTCCGAATGGAGAGAACCTCGTATCCGTCAAACAATACTATGAAGAGCAATCTGGTGGAAGTTACTCAATAGAAGGTGAAGTTGCAGGCTGGTATAAAGCTTCTAAACCAGCTGCAGCATATGGTGGGAATAACAGTAATGATAACGACTCTGATGCTCGTGGACTAGTAAAAGAAGCACTGATGGCCGCAGCTGCAGATCCAAACTTGGATTTGAGTGAGTATGATCAGGAAGACCGTTATGATCTTGATGGTGACGGTAATTACCGTGAGCCAGATGGATTGATCGACCACCTGATGATCGTTCACTCCTCTGTTGGTGAAGAAGCAGGCGGCGGGCAACTAGGTGAAGACGCGATCTGGTCACACCGTTGGAACTTGGGCGGAGTTACAGCCCTCCCAGGTACTGAAGCTGAAGTCCCTTACTGGGGTGGAGAAATGGCGGCTTACGATTACACAATTGAGCCAGCAGACGGTGCAGCTGGTGTATTCGCACATGAATATGGACATGACTTAGGATTACCGGATGAATACGATACGGTCTATTCAGGTGCTGGTGAAGCCGTCGCTTATTGGTCCATCATGTCTAGTGGAAGCTGGGCAGGCGATATTCCAGGAACTGAGCCAACAGGATTTAGTGCATGGTCGAAAGAATTCTTGCATTCTTCAATGCCTGGAAGCAACTGGTTGACTGGTGCGACGGTCCATGCGGATGAGGTAACAAGCAAAGGGACTGAAGTGCTACTTGATGAAGCTGTCACAAAAGGTACAAATAATGATGCAGTACGCATCGACCTTCCTGACAAAGAGACCGTCGTCAATACCCCTGCAAGCGGTGACTATGAGTACTTTGGCGGCACAGGTGATGAAATCGACCATCAAATGGTTACTGAAGTAGATCTTACTAACGCTACGAATGCAACATTAGACTATGATGTTTGGTATAATATCGAATCGAATTGGGACTTTGGAATGGTACAGGTTTCAACTGATGGTGGAGAAACTTGGAATTCACTCTCGACACCAAACACTTCATCTGACATTGTTGAAGATGGTTATCCAGCAATCAAAGAAAACATGCCTGGATACACGGGATCTAGTGACGGTTGGGTGCACGAAACAATCGATTTAAGTGAGTACGCTGGACAAAACATCCAACTGCAATACCGTTATATGACAGACTGGGGCACTACCCTTGATGGAATGTATGTAGATAATGTTTCTGTCACTGCAGATGGTAGTGAGGTTGTATCTGATGGAGCAGAATCAGAAGCAGATGCAGCATTCGATCTACATGGATTCAAGCGAGATACAGGTACATTTACGTCAGAACACTACTATCTACTTGAATGGAGATCCCACAATGGCGTAGACGAAGGGCTTTCTCATATCCGTCGCGGCAACAGCTTGATGAACTATGATGATGGACTTCTTGTATGGTATGTGGATGATTCTTATGATAACAACTGGACAGGTGTCCATCCTGGTGAAGGATTCCTTGGTGTTGTCGATGCGGATCAGAAACCAATTTATTGGAGTGATGGAGCAGTAGGATCGACGCGCTATCAAATTCATGATGCAGCATTCAGCCTGGATAAGAGCGAGAAAATGTTCTTGGACTACTCTGAGACATTAGGTGTCACCATGAAAGACCATCATACAAAACGTAATCCATTGTTCAATGACAGCAAAAACTACCTGAACCCAGGATTAGTAGATGCTGGACGTAACGTGCCGAACTACGGTTTGAAATTCCGTGTAATCGGACAAAGCGATGATCGAACAGTCGGAAAAGTGAAAATTTATAAATAATGGTTACAAAGATAAGCCAGTCTTGAAAACAATTCAAGGCTGGCTTTTTTACCGTTAAAAGGGCTGAAGCCGTAACGGACACCAGAGACGTTATCTGTAACAAAAATGAAGTGTTTTAGAATTTAGCGGACACCAGAGACGTTATCTATGAACAAATGAGCTGATTTGCTAAGTTTTTAACGAAATAAGAGCGCTGGTGTCCGTTATTTTATAAAAAATTAACGAGTTTTGGAAAATAAGGTCTCCTGTGTCCGTTAACGGTCTTTATGAAACTGCTTCATCAAGGAGTCTTGATAAATTCTCTTTTTGTACAGCACTTATGGGTTAAACAAACGCTCAACAAGCGTCTTAGGTTTGGCTGTTCAAATATTACAAAGGATGGGAATTTATCGGTCATCACAAGGCTTCTTTTAGAAATGGTTCCAATGATTAATCCTCGGATTCACAAAACCTTGAAAAATCCCTTCCTTTTTTCTCCCATTCTGGTATGATAGGAAAATATTACAAACGTTTAGGGGAGTGAGAGAGTCTATGAGAATTCCAAACAAACTACAGGCTGGTGATGAGGTAAGGGTAGTTGCCCCTTCTACCAGCATGAGTATCAACCAAGAGGAAAACGCACGACATTCCATTGAGAGATTAGAAGAAATGGGGCTGCGCGTCACATTAGGGCAACATGTCAATGAATCGGATGAATTCACTTCATCCAGCATCCAATCAAGAGTAAAGGATCTCCATGATGCTTTCCAAGATCCAAACGTGAAAGCGATCCTGACATTCCTTGGTGGTTATAATGTGAACCAAATCCTCCGTTATTTGGATTATGATTTGATCCATAACAATCCGAAAATCCTTTGTGGTTACTCGGATATCACTGCACTAGGTACGGCAATCTATACACAATCCGATCTGGTCACCTATTCAGGTCCGCATTTTTCGACATTCGGTATGAAAAAAGGTCTAGAGTACACAGAAGATCTATTCAAAAAGTGCTTATTTGCAGAAGAGCCGTATGAACTCTATCCAGCAGATTATTGGAGTGACGATCCATGGTTCAGAGATCAGGAGAATCGTACATTCAATGAGCAAGGTCCATTTGATGTGCTGCAGGAGGGTGAAGCGGAAGGGACGATCATTGGCGGAAACCTTTGTACGTTGAACCTTTTGCAGGGAACGGAGTATATGCCATCTTTAAAAGATAAAATTCTTTTCATTGAAGATGATTACTTGACTCAGGACCTGACTTTCGATCGTGATTTGCAGTCATTGCTGCACTTACCTGATGCGGATAAGATCAAAGCTCTCGTCATTGGCAGGTTCCAGCCGCAATCTGATATTTCGGATGAAACGCTGCGTTTGATCATCGAACGTAAAGCTGAATTGAAAGGTATCCCAGTTATTTCGAATGTGAACTTCGGTCATACTCAGCCTACATCAATTTTCCCGATAGGTGGGAAAGCTAGAATCCTAGCAAACGGCCAAGAGTCCAAAATCGAAATACTGGAGCACTGATCGATGGACATCCGGATTTTTACAAGTATGCCTGATGAAAGGACACTTGATCAATTATGTGCGTTACACAATCTGGTGTTCAGCTCGATAAACGGCTTTCTTGAAGAACTGCAGACCAAGCACCGTCCCTGCATATTGGCGGTCTATGATAAGGAAACACCGATCGGTTATAAAATCGGGTATGAACGGAAGGCGAACCATTTTTATAGCTGGTTAGGTGGTGTTCATCCTGATCAGAGAGGTAAAGGTGTAGGCGAGGAACTTCTCATCCGTCAACATGACTGGTGTAGGAAGCACGGGTATAAGACGATCCGGACACATACAAAAAACAAGTGGCGGAGCATGCTGATTCTTAATATCAAAAACGGATTTGACGTTATCGGTACGTTTACGGATGAGAAAGGTGACCCGAAAATCATATTGGAAAAACAGTTGTAAAAACAGGGGCTGATGTGATCAGCCCCTGTTTTTTATATATTCGCTTTTTTAACAGTGAAGTCTTCTTCTGGATAATATGCGTTTTTTACAAGAATGTTAGGTCCGAGGCATTGGACGGCTGGGCAGTGGCAATTGACGGTTTGAGCCAACCTGCTTTTCATCCATCGGGCATAGATATCTTGTAAGCGATCCTCCTGAATATTTCCGAGTGGAGGTGCGTCACCAAAATCAGTGACGATCACACTTCCGTCGAAAATGTTAACATTCAGACGGGAGCGTCCATCGGGATCATTCCTGACAGTGACATTCTTTTCGTTGTATAACCGGTTCAACAGAATCAAGTCCTCTTCCTTATCACTGCACGCGTAAAAAGGGAGGGTTCCGAACAGCATCCACGTGTTACGGTCCCGAGAATCCAGCAATCGATGGATGCCTTTACGGATCTCAGGGAGCGTCGCCGCCTCTAAACCGCTCGCGAAATCACTAGGGTACATAGGGTGGACTTCATGCCGCTGACAGCCCATGTCAACGATCTGTTCATGAATCGCTTCGAGATGGGGCAAAGTCCGTTTGTTCAGCATTGTTTCCGCAGAGACAATCACCCCTTCACTTGTGAGAGCTTTCGCATTTTCCACCATCCGATGGAAGTAGTGCTCCCGTTGAGAATTAGTAGGCTTTTTCTTCATCATTGCAAATCCAATTTCGCTAAAATCCTCAATTGAACCATAGTTATGAGAAATATGTAGTACATCTAAATAAGGTGTAATCAGTTCATACCGTTTCAAATCAAGGGTGAGGTTCGAATTGATCTGGGTCCTGACGCCTCTTTCATGCGCATAACGGAGTAATGGAACGACATGGTTTTTAACGGATTTCATGGAGAGCATCGGTTCGCCGCCCGTAATACTGATCGAACGAAGGTGAGAAATTTCTTCAAGCCGACGTATCATCAAATCGACCGGAAGTGCATCCGGGTCTTTCGGCTGTAATGTATAGCCTACTGCGCAATGTTCACAACGCATGTTGCAGATTGTTGTTGTCGTGAATTCAATATTGCTCAACACCATTTGCCCGTGTTCAGTGACATCCAGATAAGCCTCCCACGGATCATTTTCCGGTGTGATTTTGGGTGAATGTGTTTCTTTTATCATGAAAAGAACTCCTTTGATGACGTAATTCTCTACCCACTATACCATGAATACTTTTCAGAAATGGCGGTTGCGCAATATTCTTATAATTTCTTTGTCATGACGATGCTGTTTTCTTCATAACCGAGTTTTTTGTAAAGTGCAATAGCTCCGGTATTTTGACCGAATACGTGTAGTCCGACTTTATTCGCTCCTAAATCCTTCGCTTTATTATGCAGTTCATCTAATGTTTGTGTACCATAACCCTTACCACGCTTATCCGGATCCATCCAAATTTCATAGATAAAGACCTGGCGCTCCTGTTCCTTGTAGTTATACCAGATCACCCCGACATTTTCATTTGTCTGATCATCCACGACATGAAGGAGATATTGATTTTCCGTATGTAAGCCATCCTTTAATAACTCATCGAATTGTTTGGTTGCATTTTCGGTTGCCTTCTCAATCGGCATGTCGTAATTCTTCCTCATGTTTTCAATATACTCATTGAGTGAACGATCTCGAAAGGCTTGAAACTCCTGATTTGTCATCTGTTGAAATCGAATCATGGAAAAACCTCCTTTTTACCATGTTACCATATTATGTGAGAAGAGATTCCGAAGCGTCTTATTCGTGTAACACGGTTGAATTGTGTAATAATAATGAAAAAAGGAGGAGGATATGGAATGAAAGCGATCGTACATACGAATCCAAAAGGCATGGAAGGTATGAATGTACAGTCATTCGAGTCTCCCGTTTTAAAAGATGATGAAGTGAAAGTCCAGTTGAAAGCTGCTGGCTTGAACCATCGGGATCTGTTCGTCCTACATCGACATGGAGAAGATGAAGGACCTTTTGTTGTCGGGTCAGATGGAGCAGGAATCGTAACGGAAACCGGTTCTAGTGTGACAGCCGTTTCCGTAGGAGATGAAGTTGTCATAAACCCTGGCCTTGGTTGGCAGAAAAATTCACCAGCCCCGCCAGAGGGATTCGGCATTTTAGGCTATCCTTCGAATGGGACGTTTGCTGAAGAAGTGGCAGTGCCAGCAAATCAGGTTGAGCCGAAGCCTGAACATCTGAGCTGGGAAGAAGCGGGGGTATTGCCGCTAGCTGCCTTAACGGCTTACCGAGCGCTCTTTACCAGAGGAAACCTTCAAGAAGGGGACCATCTGTTGCTCCCAGGAGTCGGGAGTGGCGTCATCACGTTCATTTTACAATATGCAAAAGCAGTCGGGGCGAAAGTCACTGTCACTTCCAGAAGCGAAGAAAAACGGAACCAGGCTTTAAAACTTGGGGCTGATCACGCAATAGACAGTGAATCAAACTGGGATGAAGCGATGAAAGGTGAAAAAGCCGATCTGGTGATTGAGAGTGTAGGTGCTGCAACGTTCCAGAAATCGCTTGAACAAGTGAAACCGGGGGGCACAGTTGTCACATTTGGGGCTTCAGCTGGAGATGAGGTAACGATCAACATCCGCAATTTCTTTTATGGCCAATACAATTTATTAGGGTCTACCATGGGGAGCCATGAAGAATTCAAAGAAATGCTCTCTTTTATCAAAAAATACAATATCAAACCTGTAATGGATCGAACATTTTCATTAGATGAGGCACACGAAGCGTTCAAAAGATTGGAAGACGCGAAACAGTTCGGAAAAATAGGATTCACGATTTGAACATGAAAAGGATTGAACGATGGCCACCAACAGCCACGTCCAATCCTTTCTTTTTTACATTTGGTTTGTTATATTTATTGTTGATTTTTGCGAAATTCACTACCTTTCCGCAGGCAAACGATAGGCCGTCTACTACGAAAGAAGATTCCAGAATGAAAGGGCAACAAAGATAAAAGCAAGGACAGCGATAGTTCCAGCAAGTAACGGACGAAAAAGATCCATGAATGTGTTCATATGTAATCTACCCCTTTAAAAAAGTTTATTTGTCTATATAGACGAATAAACCGCGAACAGGTTTCAGGTTTATTACGAATATTACATAAATGTTACGAAAGAACTAGAATCTATTTTAAATAATAGTCAAAAAAAACTATAAAATTTTTGTTTTTTTAAGTTTAAAAAATTATGGACGGGGTATCCTTATACTAACAACCTTTTATCCCCCTAACCCCTAAACCCTAAGAGAAAACCTCTTCCGAAATCGGAGGAGGTTTTTTCGTACTTGAAGCACTTCTTCAGTGTCAGTGCAACTATCGCTCATTCTCCGCTAAGGCTTGGCTTTAATCAGAGGAATGTTTTTGTGTTTTGTTGATAAAAACTTGTTTTTGTAGTTAATTTCGGATTTTTGGAGATAAATCCTCGTTTTTGTTGGTAATTTCAAATTTTTGTAATTTACTATCTGTTTTTTGTAGATAAATCAGAATTTCATATGAGTTGACCTATCATTTTCCCTTATTTACCTCTGCATTTTATGAATAATTATCATCCAATTATGTCTTAATTAATCTGTTTTCACCCATAGTCTGATTAAAACACCGATTTTGAAGTAGGGACTGAGCATTTTGGAAAGGTTTAAGTTTTGCTGGGAATTCCCAAAACCGTCCTAACTTGGGCAGGACCTTGGCTGCACAGAGAATTCTTAGAATCTTTCCTTGTGCTGATTCAACTTTCCCTACAAGACACCGGACTTACATTCCATCCTTGTAATTTGAGCTGAGTAGTTTAGGCTATTTTGATCGAATCTCCTCAATAAGGAGGGAAAGCTTTTCATTCAGCTCATAGTCACTTGCTTGTTTTTGTTTCATGAATTTGATGAAAGTGATCAACACATAAATACATAACCCGAATAGACCGATTATGAAAAGAATATAGAGTAGACCAAAAATACTTGAAGCAAGCGTCATCAATTTTCTCCTCCTAATGTATATTTCCTTCTATTGATTATAACAGAAATTACCATATTAGATGCTAAAAAAACGATGAACAGCAAAGTGTCATCGTTTCTCCATTTATACGTACTTGGTCATGATACGCAGCATAAATACGGAAGATAGTGAGATCAGAATACCCAGGATGATCCAGGCATAGATCCCGATCAATTGTGCTAATAGAGCCGCTAAGAAAATCATCACTCCGATGGTCATCACATATAGTCCAGCTGCCTTTGCCAATCCTTTTTTATCCTCGATCGAGCTTTCATCATAATGTTTGATAAGGAATATGGATTTTTTTAACCAAAATCCTGCTCCTAACAGAAACAAGCTGCCCCCAATTAAAAAAACCGCAACGAGTTGTTTTGTAACCATTCTTTGACCACCTTTAACGTTATCTGTTTACTACTTTACATAAGGATTTGTATGGTGTAAACGATTTTCCGAAACAAAACGATCTGTGGGTTATCAACCTGCTGGAACGGGTATGAAAGGTGTAAAGGAGGTGTCGGGTGATGTGGATGATGGTTCTGATTCCGCTTTTAATTGTCCTGATCGTTGCCATCTACTATGAGTATACGAATAAAAAGAAAGATGATCTCCATTTGAACTCACGTGAACACCAGGAACGGCCATCTCAAGCCAAAATGAATGAAACACAACACCGTCATACAGGCGGGGAGAGAAGTGAACCTCCGCCAACATAATCAATGGGAAATTGAATTTTTAGCCAAACACTCAGAAACATTCAGCACCTTGAAGGGTTGAACGTTGTGAGCCGTTTGGCTTTTCGTTTGTCTCCATCTATTTTATACTGATATACATATTTTCCCTGCGGAATGCTCTGTATTTTTGATAAACTAAAGTGAGATACGTAGTACAAGGGGTGTTGAATTGAAATGGACCAAACAGGGCTTGTGTTAGAAGGTGGAGGCATGCGCGGTGTTTATACTGCTGGTGTCTTGGAATATTTTATGGAACAGGATTTCTATCTTCCATATGTGATCGGTGTATCTGCCGGTGCCTGTAATGCTGCTTCTTATCTGTCCCGACAATTTGGGCGTAATAAGAAGGTTACGATCGGTTTTTCGAAGCATCCTGAATATATTTCATTGAAAAATTTATGGAAGAAACGCCAGTTATTCGGTATGGACCTGATTTTTGATGAAATCCCGAATAAGCTTGTACCGTTCGACTATGACAAATTCCATGAGGCGAAGGAACGATTCGTCATCGGAACGACAGATTGCATGACGGGTGAACCGGTCTATTTTGAGAAATCGGAATACATGGATCAAATTTTGCCTATCCTGCGAGCTTCAAGCTCATTACCATTCATGGCACCGGTCATTGAAATGGAGAACCGCTGCTTGATGGATGGAGGGATATCGGACCCGATTCCGATCCGAAAATCAGAACTGGACGGAAACAAGAAGAATATACTGATCCTTACGCGGAACGATGGTTATATTAAACAGCAATCAAGAATGAACTGGTTTACTAGGAAGTTCTATCCGACATATGAAGGGCTCGTCAACAAAATGGAGAAACGATTTCAGGTCTACAATGAAACGATGACTTATATAAAAGAGAAAGAAAAGGCTGGTGATGTCTATGTCATCCGTCCGACTGAGCCACTGAAAGTGAGCCGGATCGAAAGAAACCCAGTCAAACTGACGGCACTTTATGACCAGGGGTATCAGGATGCCGCCAAGCATTTAAATGCTTTGAAAGAATGGATCGGTACTCGAGAAAAAACGTTGGAGGTAACAACTTAACTCATTAATTTTAAAATAATGTTTAATTCGTCGAAATAAGGGTATGGGAAAATGTTAAACATTTTCTCGAGGGGGTTGGAAATGAGTATCAGAGCACTAGCCGAAAAAATTTTATTTGAAAAAGAAACCATAGCCGAGAAGACCCGTACGATTTTCACAGAAAAAACAGGACTTCATTTGAACGAACAAGTAACGAATGATCACGTTTTGCTCGCAGAGTTTGTTGCAAGTGGATTAACAGCCGAAGATACAACAAAGTTAGATGACTTGATGAGAGAATGGGCAGAGAGAGCCAGTGAGAATACACTTAAAGAAAACAAACAATTTGAACATTCCTTTGAACGGTTTCAGATTTTTAAAAATCAGATTTGGATCATCATCGAAAACCAATTGGATGGAGAATCGCCAACTAATAAAGAGCTATTCCGTATCCTTCGTAAGGTTGAGCTTATGATTGATAAAGCTGGATTTGAGTATGTCCGGGCAATGGTCCAAAACTTCGAAACCAAGGTGACTGATTTCGAAAAGACAATGAAGAAAGACAAACAACTTATAGCAGACTTATCTGTACCAATCATTCCATCAATTGTACCTAACACCATTTTGGTACCGATTGTCGGACTGCTTACGAATGAACGTTTTGAAATATTGAGGCAAAAGTTATTGAATAACATTCCTGAGCAAAATGCTGAATCGATTGTTTGTGACTTTACAGGAGCAGTCATTCCGGAAAACGGAGAGTTCCACATGGGTGATCTAGCTCACCAGATTGAACAGATTACGAAGGCGTTATCCTTGATGGGTGTAGAAATCATTTATGTCGGTTTTTCATCAAGACTCGTACAAGAAATCGTACGCTCTGGTGTCACGATTGATGCTGAAACATTCTCGACATTCAGAACGGGCTTGAAATATCTTGCGAACCAAAAGAAATGGCAACTTGACGAGCAGCATTTAGATGAAATGGAAGAGGACGAAGCTGAAAAACCAGTTGAAACACTTCCTCCCACGCCAACAATAACTTGAATTCGGACAGAAACAGGTGAAAAACCCTGTCCGAAATAAGTGCAATTTTAAGTGTATATCTTGTAAAACCTCCTGATTCTAAGGGGGTTTTTATATATTTTTTGGTGAACATCGAAGTCAGTATATCCTGTGCAAGTGGACGAGGGGATCACCCGTAAAGCGAGTATATTTCCAAAAACAAAAATCTATGCGAAAACAGCCTTTAAGAATGCTGATCTTTTGGGAAGTAAGTATGAACTAAAGATTGTTCAATACCCATTCATTGACATCATGAGAGGAATTGATAAGAATAGAGTTAGTACATAATAGGAGGAAGCATAATGGCTAAGAAAAAGAAATCAGTATACAAGCCACCTAAAAGAAGCAACAAAGGATTCATCATCGTTATTGCCAGCATCTTCGTATTGGTAGCTGTCCTATTGATTATCATCAGTAACCAGGAAGGTAAGCAGCCAGAGTCCGGAAGCGATGGAAATAATCAAGAAATTGATGTCACCTATGAAGGGCAGCCTACTGTCGGGGAAGAGGATGCTCCAGTCAAGATCGTAGAGTTTTTCGATTTCAAATGCCCGCACTGTGCAGAGTTTGCTGAACAGGTTTATCCGCAAATCAAAGCGGATTACCTTGATACAGGAAAAGCACAAATGACATTCATCAATAAACCGTTCATGGGAGCCGATTCCTTTACTGCTGCTTTAGTTGGTGAAGCAGTCTTTGCTCAAAAGCCTGATGCGTACATGGAATATTATGACCTTGTACTTGAAAATCAGGGCAATCCAAACGAGGCATGGGCAAGTGAGGAATTTCTCGTCAGTTTGGTTGAAAAGAATATGGAAGACATCGATATCGAAAAGTTGAAGACGGATATGGAAGACCAAGCTATCCGTGAAAAAGTGGAACAGGATCGTCAAGAAAGCAGTGCAGTTGAAAGTACTCCGACTATCCTCGTGAATGGAAAAATGGTTGATCTCCATTACGAAGATGGAATAAAGCCAGCGATTGAAGCGGCTTTGGAAGAAGCAAATGAATAACAAACGAGTCGGGATCGCCTGGATCATTTCTTTGACAGCATTTCTCGGTAGCCTCTATTTCAGTGAAATAGCTGGATTCGTCCCATGTGAATTTTGCTGGTATCAAAGGATTCTGATGTATCCATTAGCGATCCTCCTCGGAATCGGTTGGTACATCGAGGACAGGAAACTTCCATATTATGTCCTCCCATTCAGCGTAATCGGTGTAGGGGTCTCGACTTTTCATTATCTGCATCAAAAAACAGAATGGTTTACCCAGGCTGTTGCTTGTACACAGGGCGTCCCGTGCTCTGGAGCGTATATCAACTGGTTTGGATTCATCACGATCCCGTTCCTTGCGCTGATTGCTTTCATATCGATAACAGTCATCATGATCACCATTCTGAAAAAGGAATTAAATGATGAAGAGAGCCTTTAAGTGGCTCTCTTTTTTATTATGAGCTTTGTTAAAGAATGATGTTGATTTCTTCGAAATTCACTCCCTTTCCGCGGGCACAAGAAAAGCGGAAGCGACCCGTTTAGTTACGCAGGTCACTGGAGGACTGACGAGGAGGCTCGAACCAAACAAAGACTTGGTTCTGCGTGGGCTAACTCATAAGGATGTCAATCAATGTGTTGCCGCCGCAGGAAGTTTGAAGTGATCCAAGGGACTGGTCGCTGAGCTAGACATCACTTCATTGCATTAACCTACTTCACAAGCCTCCTCACGAACTTGCAGTTCGTTGCGGGGTCTCACTTGGCTCGCTTTTCCCGCAGGAGTGTCGCAAATTTCGCTTAAGCAACATTTTGGCCGGTTTTGTTCCTGAAGTTTTTCAGGTCAGAATGTTTGTTCATGTCATGACGGTTGGATACCATAAAGATATTAAACAATTAAAGAAGTTAGGGTGAATGTAATGAATGAAACAATCAATACAATTTTGAATCATCGGAGCATCCGTGTATTTAAAGATGAACCACTGACTGATAAACAGATCTCTCTTATCGTCCAAAGCGCACAATCGGCAGCAACCTCAAGTTATCTGCAGGTCTATTCGATCATCGGCGTTAAGGATCCTGCTAAGAAAAAGAAACTGGCTGAATTGGCGGGGAATCAAGAATACGTCGAAAAGAACGGTTATTTCTTCGTGTTTTGTGCAGATCTGCATCGTCATAAATTAGCTGTAGAGATGGAAGGCTTATCGGAAAAAGATATTGAAGAAACAGTGGAATCCACCGAAAAATTCATAGTTGGTACGATTGATGCAGCACTTGCTGCTCAAAATGCTGTGCTTGCTGCAGAATCGATGGGGCTTGGCATCTGTTACATCGGGGGTCTCCGTAATCGCCTTGATGAAGTCGTAAAGGTGTTGAACACACCAGAAAGAGTCATACCCTTGTTTGGACTTTGTGTCGGGGTGCCCGACCAGAATCCTGGTAAAAAGCAACGCCTGCCGATGGAGAATGTCTACCATGTCGATGAATATCAGCAGGATGATGAACTGTTCAAAAAACAACTTGCTTCATACAATGAAGATATTTCAGCTTATTACCATGAGCGTACACAGGGTAAACGATCGAACTCATGGACCGAAATAATTGCTGGTAAAATGACGAAGCCGGTGAGAATGTACATGAAGGAGTTTTTGAAAAGCATCAAAATCCCATTGAAATGATCCTGCGAATACGTTAAAGAAAATCAACAAAAACTACCTCTATAACCTACAAAGATGGAGGTTTCAACATGACAAAACGTAAGCAGCAAAAGGATAAAACAACCCACCACAATCAAACACCGAAGGAAAGCCTGCCGGATTTTGAAATTGCTGAAGAAATGGCGAAGGGCCCGAACAAACTTCGACAAGAGGATCTGCCGAAGCGAGAAGAACAAGAATTTTAAGAAGAAAAGACTCACTGGAATCATCAATTATGATGTTCTAGCGAGTCTTTTTTATTTAGTTCGACCTTATTAAAATCTTATTCAGTTCACCAGCTTGTTGGATCGCTTGGATATCGTTTGCGACCTCGCCTGGTTTATTCGCTTGTCCGATGATATAGCCCGCAAATTCCAATGACACAAACTCAAAGATGTAGTTGAACTGTTGGATGAGCGGCAATGCTTTGATCTTCGGGTTATCTCCGCCACAGCAGATCACATAAGCTTTCTTTTTGCTTAGACTATCCTTGAAATCATATCTGGTATCCCGCATGTTTTGAGAAAAACGATCGATCAGATCCTTCATCATTCCAGACATCCCGTACCAATAAACAGGAGTAGAAAAGACGAGGATATCGTGGTCGAGTATCAATTTGACGATATGATCGTTGTCATCCTCAATAGGCTGAAATCCGCCGGGCTCATGACGAAGATCATCAATCGGCTGGATTGTGAAATCACTCAAGTGGATGTGGGTGGCATCTAACCCTTGAAGGGCTTTTCTCGTCAATTGTTCTGTATTCCCCTTCGGTCTCGAACTACCATGAATTGCAAGTATTTTCATTTGGATATACCTCCCCTGAAGACTTTGCTTTTTACAGCATAGCTAAATGGCTAATTAATTGCGAGCATTCTTACTCGATAATCGAAACAAGTTCTTTGCATCCTCTAGAGCGGTCTGTTAACCTCAGAGACCAATTGAATAGTCGGGAGAAATTTTTAAAACAAAATACTTGAAAGTCAAAGAAGGTCAAACTATAATATATTTAAAAGTCAAAGATAGTCAAAGTCAACTTTGATCAAAAACAAAAATATGAACTGGTTATGTTCAATACTAAGGTTGATTTTAATGGAAATAGCGACCCTCCTGCGGGAAAAGCGAGCCAGACAAGACCCCGCAACGAATTAAGGATCTTCGACTAAAAGCCACCACGTCCTGCGCTTGCTGTTACTCGGCGCAAAACTACAAGGATGGAATCTAAGTCCGAGGTCTTGTGGTAACGTTGAAGCCAGCACTTCCTGTGTAAGTGAGTGATTTCAAAAATCAACCAAAACAAAGAAAAAAGAGCTAAATATATTAAAGGAGGTCATTGATATGCGTTGTCAAAAATGTCAAGTTAACGAAGCCAATGTAAGAATGACTCTTCACATAAATGGGGTAACGAAACAATTGCGTCTCTGCCCTTCATGCTATAAAGAAATCCAAAACGACATGAAGCAGCCAAGCGGTTTAGGTGGTTTCGGTCACAGTCCGATGGGCTTCAATATGGAAGATTTCATGGCACAAAAGGAACCTCAAGCAGGTCAAGGGGCTGGATCTAATAAAGGTCAAGGAGGTCTTCTTGATGATCTAGGTCGAAATCTAACAGATGCAGCTAAAGCTGGGTTGATTGATCCTGTCATCGGCCGGAATCAAGAAGTGAAACGGGTCATCGAAATCTTGAACCGTCGGAATAAAAACAACCCTGTGTTGATCGGTGAGCCAGGTGTAGGTAAGACAGCGATTGCAGAAGGTCTCGCATTGAAGATTGCTGAACAAGATACACCTAAGAAGCTTCTCAACAAGCAGGTTTATCTGTTGGATGTTTCATCACTTGTCGCGAATACAGGGATCCGCGGTCAATTTGAAGAGCGGATGAAACAGTTGATTTCAGAAGTTCAACAACGTAAAAACGTTATCCTTTTCGTAGATGAAATCCACTTGTTAGTAGGAGCAGGCTCAGCTGAAGGATCCATGGATGCAGGGAACATCCTGAAGCCAGCTCTTGCACGAGGAGAGCTACAACTAGTTGGTGCGACAACATTGAAGGAATATCGTCAAATCGAAAAGGATGCTGCACTCGAGCGTCGTTTCCAACCAGTCATGGTGAAAGAGCCGACTGTCGATGAAGCAGTCGAAATTTTAAAAGGATTGAGGGAAAAATACGAGCAGTATCACGATATCCGTTATACAGATGAAGCGTTGATTGCATGCGTAACTCTATCCCAGCGCTATATCCAGGATCGATTCTTGCCAGATAAAGCGATCGACCTCATGGATGAAGCCGGTTCAAAAATGAACTTGAAATTCGCTGGTAATGCAACTTCTGACGATATCGAAGAACGGCTTGCGGCAATTGCTAAGGAAAAAGAAGAAGCGACACATCAAGAAGATTACGAGCGTGCTGCTAAGCTCCGCGATGAAGAGTTGAAGCTGCAAGAACAGACAGCAACATCAACAGAAGAGAAACCAGAGGTTAAGCTTGAAGATGTGCAATGGATCGTCGAAGAGAAGACTGGTATTCCAGTGCGCAAGCTTCAGGATGAAGAACAGAACAAGTTGAAGAATTTCGCTGAAAGTCTTGGTTCAAGTGTCATCGGACAAGAAGAAGCGGTACAGAAGGTTGCAAAAGCAATCCGACGCAGTCGTGCAGGTTTGAAGTCGAAAGCCCGTCCGATCGGCTCATTCCTATTCGTAGGACCTACTGGTGTAGGTAAAACCGAATTGACGAAGACACTTGCGAAAGAATTGTTCGGTTCGAAGGATGCCATGCTCCGTCTTGACATGAGTGAGTACATGGAAAAACACTCTGTGTCGAAGTTGATCGGTTCGCCTCCGGGATATGTCGGCCATGAAGAAGCGGGGCAACTGACAGAGCGCGTGCGAAGAAATCCTTACAGTATCATTCTACTAGATGAGATTGAAAAAGCGCACCCGGATGTCCAGCACATGTTCCTTCAAATCATGGAAGATGGCCGACTCACTGATAGCCAAGGTCGCACAATCAGCTTTAAAGATACAGTCATCATCATGACAAGTAATGCGGGTACTGGAGATAAGAAAATCAAAGTCGGCTTCGAAAAGCAGGGCACTGAAGCGATTTCCATCCTTGAGAATCTTGGGGATTACTTCAAGCCGGAATTCTTGAACCGCTTTGATGCAATCATCCAGTTCAACGAATTGAATGAAGAACACCTTGTACAAATTGTTGATCTGATGCTGGATGATATCCGTGAAATGGTGAAGGAAGATGGTCATGAAATCGAGGTTACAGATGAAGCGAAGAAACAAATCGTCCACCTTGGTTATGATCCTCGATTCGGTGCCCGACCAATCCGAAGAGTCCTTCAAGAAAAAGTGGAAGATGGCATTGCAGATCTTCTGCTGGATGATGAAGAGCTCACAAAAATCAAAGTCGATTATATCGATGAGGAAATCGTGGTCCAAAAAGGATAAGAATAATGAAGGAAGAGCTGAATCGCTCTTCCTTTTTCATATTACATATCGCCGTTTACAAATATGATCCGGCATTTTACAAATATCGTAGCTGGATTTACAAATATCACAGATCCTCGTTACTCGTTATTGCCCGCTCCAGCGGAAGAATCGGGATGCAAGAAACAAGGATACGACCGCAATTCCCAGCAATACTCCTACTTCAAGACCGTAATCTGAGATCGGTCCTACATTCCATGTTCCTCTCAATAGCTGGATCGTATAGTAAAGCGGCAGTGCTTTCGCTACATATTGCAAAATCTCAGGCATCATTTCCAATGGGAAGGTCGCTCCGGAAAGGAAGAGCATAAGGTTAAGGAATAGCGAACTGATTGCTGCAGCTGCCTGCGTGTTTTTTGCAAGGGATGTCAAAAACAATGCAAATGGGAAAAAGGCCAAGATACTCACGAGCAAAGCAAGCAAAGTACTGCCGATATACTGCGGCACGGTTAGGTCATACATCAGCATTCCGAAAACCATCAATAAAATGGCAGATATCATAAAAATGACGGTTCCCTGAAACGTATGGGCGGCTAAAATTTTCCACGGTTGCAGAGGGGTGGATTGATAGCGTCGCAGGACACCTGTTTCCCGGTAACTGGCCAGTACGGTTCCTAAGGTGAAAAAGGATGTCGTCACGATGTTGACCCCGATCCAGGAAGGAACATAGAGCTCCGCAAATGACATCTCGCCCATCTCTTGTCCCTGAAACATCGAACCGAACAGCCAGATCATTAACACAGGGAATAGAAAGGTCCAAAAAACACTTAAACGATCCCGGAAAAACATCTTTGTTTCTAGGTCTGCTAATTTGAGCATTGCTGTCATGCCGGCTGTTCCTCCTTCTCTAAATAGTGGACGAAGAGATCATCAAGCGTCCCTTTTTCAAACTTGAAGTTTTCGATGGCAATATCCTTCTCATGACAATGGGCGAAAATATGGTAAGTGGTCTCTTGTAAGGTTTCACTATAAACTTTGAATGTATCATGTTCATTTTCAATACGGATGACACCAGGTAAGGTGAGGAGATGATCGTACTCCAGTCCATTACTTTGGAAGGAAAGGTAATTGACTGCCATTTCTTCAAGAAGTTCTTGGGGTGTATTCAATGCTTTCAATTGACCGCCATAAATCATCGCAACACGATCGCAAAGTCGTTCAGCTTCTTCCATGTAGTGCGTGGTAATGACGATTGTACAACCTTGTTCTTTCAAGAGCTTGATCATCGACCACATTTCTCTTCGGGCATGTGGATCCAGCCCCATGCTCGGTTCATCCAAGAAAAGAATCTCGGGCTGGTGGAGAGTAGCGAGTGCCAAAGTGACCCGTTGCTTCCAACCGCCGGAAAGATCTTCAAACCGTACATTCAACTTCTCTTTCAAACCAAGCAGATCGATCAGGTAATCTTTCTGTGTGTTTGTTTTATAAAAAGAAGAAAACAGGTCGAGTGCTTCTCTGACCTTCATTTTTTTCTGAATCGAAGTAGCCTGGAACTGGACTCCGATCCGCTTGTTCAATTCCCTTAATTGACGGTGTGGTTGTAATCCTAAAACATCGATTGAACCTTGATCTGGCTTTCGAATCCCTTCTAGCATTTCAATGGTTGTCGTTTTACCAGCACCATTCGGTCCGATGATCCCGAAAATTTCACCTTTCTGTACAACGAATGAGATATTCTGTACAGCATGGGTATCTCCGTAGGATTTTGATAGGTTTTCTACGGTAATGACATGTTCCATGAAACGTCCTCCTCTAAAATTGCAGTTCGGTTTTATTCCACAATTTCTAATGTATGGTAATAGTTACGGATATAGGAGGGAATGGTTTCAAAGTATCTGATTTAGAAACAGGGACACTTGAAATCACCGAAATTTTTCAAGTTTGCACCGATAAATCCAAAACGATAAAAATCACAATTAAAAGCACCGTCCGTTATTGGACAGTACCTTCTGATTTCCTGCGTCGCTCATCTGGTGTGAGAAGCGGTTGAGGAGGAGATGCTTTCTGTGTGAATTCAGATACAATAAAGATCGTGATGAATCCGACTACCATCGCGAGGGTCCGGAATGGGAAGAGGACAATCCCATCTTCCACTAACGGATATGGTAAAAACTTCGGCAGTCCGATGACCGGTTCCCCGCCGCCGAGTCTTAAGAAGAAGGAGACGATGATCCCTGCAATCGATCCATATTTGGTAGCCCGTTTATAAAACAACGCCATCGTCAACTGAGGAAACAGGATGACGTAGACGAGATCCGCAGCCAGGTACCAGAGCGCGTAAACACTTTTAATACTCAATGCAATGATGGTTGCCCCGACACCAACAAAGATGATTGTTCGCTTTATCACTTTTTTAAGTTCCTCGCCAGACGCTTTTGGTTTTATCAAAGGACGATAAACGTTCCAGGAGGCCATCGATGAAGCAGAAAGAATGGATGAATCCATTGATGACATGACTGCTGCAGCCAATGCCCCTAGTCCGATAGCTGCAATGACCGGCGGAGTCATGTATCGTAAAACATAAGGGAGGATCATCGCAGGATTTTCAGGTTCTGAAACACCCATACTTGCCCAATCTACTGCAAATCCAGCCATACCGATAAGCACAGCCGGAATCGCTGCAATGATACAAATGAAACCAGCCGCAATTGATAACCACATGGCTGTGCGCGGTGTGTTAGCTGATAACACACGTTGAAAATACACCTGCCATGGGATTCCACCAAAAATCAATAACAGAGCATAGTCCCACCAGTTCCAGTAATAATTGCCCCAATCCGGGTGCTCCCAACCATTCAATGGTGGGAACAGATTCGCGAGTGAACCCATTTCTCCGGTATACATGCTCCAGGAAGAACCCAAACCTCCTGCATTACCCAAAGCAAAAGGTACGACGAGGAATAATCCGAGGATGACGATGCTCATTTGGATGACATCAGTGAATGCGACCGACCACATGTCCCCAACTACCGTGTATGCAATTGCAATCGCCGCAGAAATGATGATCGAGGTTTTAAAATCCAGACCAAGGATCGTCCCGAAAGTGGTTCCAAGTGCTGTCAAAATAGCACCGCTCCAGAAGATTTCCCCTAATAGTGCCGGAATGTATAAAACGCCAGCTACTTTTTTACCGAAACGCATTTCAAGCGGATCAATCATCGTCATGAATTCATAGCTTCTCATTTTACGAGCGTAGAAAATACCACCGATGATCAAGCTGAGGGCATACCCCCACGGTGCCTGAGCCCAGGCGATACCGGATGAATAGGTGTATTCTGCAGTACCAGCTATGTAACCGCCTCCGACCCATGTGGCTGCCATCGTGAACATGGCAATCCATAAAGGAAGGGATCTTTTCGCTACCATCATATCAGAAACGGTATCCGATTTCTTTGCGGCCGAATACGCGCCGATATAGTAGATCAACGCATAAAAAATAATCATGGAAATGAAGCCGCCCCAATGAATATTAGGGTTAGTCAGTGCAAGATATAAGAAAACAAGTGCGACTAGAATCGCAAAAATACCCTGTTTGAAAAAACGATTCTTTGTTATATTTGCCACAATATTACCTCCATTCTGCTAGTCATTGATCCTAGTGGTAGTTTGTCTAACAGGAAGATAAACATACGGGAGACAAGACCAGTCAAAGAGTAATAACCTTAAGGGTTGGTGGCTTTTCCCGCAGGAGTGTCGTAAATTTCTCATAAAAATCAACAAAGTCCTTTAACAGAACCATATGTTTAGTTAAAGTACTAAGATATCAGTAATTATTTCTAAAAAGGACTTTTCATGCTTATATAGAAATTGTGAGGATGCAGAGATTGAAGTAAGGAGAGATATCCATGAAAAAGTGGGCGTATGTATTGATAGCAATCGGTGCAGCGTTATGGGGGCTTATTGCGATATTTGTTGAAGGGCTATATGAGTATGGATTCACTGCAATTCAGGTGGTGGCAATTCGTGTAATCGTCGCAGCGTTGATCCTCGTTGTTTTTGTACTCATAAAAAATCCGAGACTCCTCAAAGTAGAATGGCGTGACAGCATATATTTCATTGGGACGGGAATATTCAGCATCGTTTTCTTTAACTGGTGCCTGTTTACCGCAATACAAGAGACATCGATTGCAGTTGCAGCTATTTTACTATATACAGCACCCGCAATCGTGACGATCCTTTCAAGATTTTTATTTCAAGAATGGTTTACAAAACGTAAGCTGATTGCGTTATTCATGACATTGTTCGGGTGTACATTTGTAATTGGATTGTTACCAGGTGGCTCAAGCTCAGTTTCATTTTTCGGTGTCATTGTAGGGCTTGGTTCTGGTTTGGGATACGCTCTCTATAGTATTTTTGGAAAATATGCACTCGCGAAGTATTCATCACTGACCGTCACGACATATACGTTCATTTTTGGTTCTGTAGCGATGATTCCTACAACTGGATTATGGACAAAAACGAGTGAGCTTCAAGAACCTGGTGTTCTACTGAATGCAGTTGGTATCGGTTTTTTATCGACAGTTATAGCCTATATGCTTTATACGGTTGGTCTGCAATTCGTCGAGTCAAGCCGTGCTTCGATTACAGCGACGGTTGAACCGGTCGTCGCAACACTTGTAAGCGTGATGCTTTTCCATGAACAACTTACGGTTTGGCAAGTGCTCGGAATCTTCCTGGTGCTTAGTGCTGTGATGATCGTACAAGAATCGAAAAAGGTAAGAATGAAGCAATCATTAGCACAATGAGGAGGAGACAAATATGAATCGGATCGCTTTGGTGACAGGTGTGAGCCGTTTGAAAGGGATAGGAGCAGCAGCATGCAGGGCCCTCGCTGAGTCTGGGAACGATATCTTTTTTACGTACTGGACGGATTATGATCAACAGATGGAGTGGGGAATTGCTGCTGATGAACCTGCGCGCCTTCAAGCCGAGATTGAAAGGTATGGGGTACGGTGTGAACGGATTGAAATGGATTTGTCACAAGAATCCAACCTCCCTCGTTTATTGGAACAAGTTGAAACGACGTTAGGGTATCCGGATATCCTCGTCAACAATGCTTGTTACTCTGTGAACGATACCTACGCTACGATTGAGGAGGAAAACTTGGACCTGCATTATGCAATCAATGTGAAAGCAGTAACTTTATTGACTTCCTACTTTGCAAGAGGTTATCAAAAAGGACAAGGGGGTCGTGTGATTTCAATGACTTCTGGTCAGTCCCTTGAACCGATGCGACACGAACTTTCTTATGCAATTACAAAAGGTGCGGTGGAATATCTGACAAAAACACTTGTCCCTGATCTTGCGGAAAAAGGAATCACAATCAACGCTGTCAATCCCGGACCGAATGATACAGGATGGGTAGATGAAAAATTGGAGAAAGAACTCCTGCCGAAATTTCCAATGGGAAGGATCGGAACCCCAAAAGATGCAGCGCAATTGATCCGCTTCTTAGCAAGTGAAGAAGCGGGATGGATTACTGGGCAGGTCATCCACTCAGAAGGCGGTTTTCAACGCACAACTTAAAGGGGGATCTTTTTGACAACAATCTATTTTGTACGTCATGCCCATTCTGTTTATTCATCTGATGAATATGGACGTGGGGTTTCTGAGCATGGAAAAGAAGAGGCTGAACGAGTAACGGAGTGCTTCCAACAAGTACATGTCGATATCGTGCTGTCGAGTCCATATCGAAGAGCGATTGACACTGTGGAAGGAATTGCGGAATCAAAAGGTCTTGAAGTGAGGACAGTCGAAAATTTGAAAGAGCGTACTTTATCCGATTCTCCTGTTGAGGATTTCAATTCTGCCATTAATAAAGTATGGTCAGTGCCGACTTTTTCATTTCCAGGCGGTGAATCAAACGCTCAGGCACAACATAGGGGGATTTCAACCATCCGTCACCTTTTGAATATGTACGAGGGAAAACACATGGTAATCGGTACACATGGAAATATCATGGTCTTGATCATGCACCACTTTGACCGGCAGTATGGAATTGATTTTTGGAAACAGTTGACTATGCCTGATATTTATAAGGTGACGTTCAATCAACAAAATCTAATTAAAGTGGAGCGGATATGGAAGGAGTAGGAGAGAGCTATTTTCACTTGGAGTATACTTGTTCGTAAACGGTGGAACTGTCGAAAGTACTCATCACCGAGGAAGAAACACACAAAGATCAACTGAAAAGGCAAGAGAGTTTGTGGCAAAAGCAAGGGGGATTTAAATGATTTATCGAAAGAAAACCTACTATATCAATCCTGAACAGGTGGATACATTCAATGATTTTTTCCATACATATTTACTTCCGAATCAATGGAAGAATGGCGCAAAGCTCATTGGAAGATGGGTGAGTGGGGATAAACGTTACATTACAGCAATTTGGGAATATGAAAGTTTAGAAGCCTACGAGAAAATAGAAGAGCGGGTACGAGCTGATGAACTGCATAAGCAAGCGGAAGCTGAGAAACACAGAATCGCTAAGATCATTTTATCAAGTAAACAGGAGTTCATGGAAGCGACGGCTGACTATCATGTGCCACGTCATATTGTCGCAGTGTCAGGACTAATCCAGAATGACTGCGGCGAAACACTTCTTGTCAAAACAAATTGGCGGAATGATACGTGGGAACTACCTGGTGGTCAAGTAGAAGAAGGTGAACCGCTCGAAATTGCCTTAAGACGAGAAATCTTGGAGGAAACAGCGATTGACGTCGAGCTGAGAAGCACGACGGGAGTCTATCAAAATACGACAGGCAGAATTGTAAGCATTGTGTTTAAAGGGATCGCATTGAATACTGAGATTGTAAAACAGGATTCTGAAATTCAAGAGGCACGATTCATAAAGCTTACTGAGGAAAATGTCTCTGACTATATCACTCGCACACATATGGCTACAAGAGCGATAGATGCATTGAAATCGAGTGTAACTGTCCCAGTTGAAGCTGTAAAAGTGAAACCTTATGAGCTATTGCATCGGCTTGGGACATAGACGGAGAATAAAATCAATCTAGAGGCGGAGGAAAATCCAATCTGCTGACCGGTTAAACAACAAGTGGAAAGCCGTAAACTAAGAGTAACAAAACAAACTCGAAAGGGAGCGGATTCCATGTTTAACTTCTACGAAATCGAAAAGCTCATCATTGAAATGACAAGAAAGAACAAAAGACGATAAGGTTGTCGGAAAGTTCATCTGCTAAAGCGGGTGGACTTTTTTACACTTAAAGAAAGCATAAAATACTTTCTTCAGTATAAGCGCAACTACGGCTAAGCCTGCGCCAAGGCTTGGCTTTGCCAAGTTTTCTTTATCGGAATGCTTTTAGCGGACACCAGAGCTCTTATTTTCAACTTTACATCTGGTTTACCAAAAATAGCGGACACCAGAGCTCTTATTTGCCTGAAAACATAGTAAATCTGCTTCATTTGGCGCAAATAGCGTCTCCTATGTCCGCTAATGTCTATAAACACCTCTTTTTGATACGAATAACGGCGCTCATGTCCGCTAAAGTTTTCACCCACCACCAATCCCTAAAAACTAGTTTTCGTCCATCTTTTTCTCCAGTTCTTCTACTTTTTTTCTCAGCTGCATCAATTCTTCTTGTTGTCCCTTACCAGCCATTGATATGCGATCACCAACCATGAAGAAAATCGATACAATGAAGATCACAAAGACAATCAGCCCCATCACAATAAGAAAATTGATTTCCATCAAATCCCCCTTTTTTCCAATTGTAACATTCATCAGGTACAATTCCGTGGTATGATTTTCCATATAAGATAAAAGGGGAGCAAGCATATGAACATCCTGACAAACACAGTCGGAACTGAACTTGAACAAATCAATAAAGCATTGGATATGGAAGGTCTTCCGCAACTTAAAACTGTGTCAGAGATTACAAGTCTTGGAGAGGGCGCCTGGCATTATGCCTACCTCGTAAACAGCAGTGCTGAACCGCTTGTCCTGCGCTTACCAAAGAAAATCGCCTACGATAAAGAGGTCGGATTCAATTACGATGAATTGATGTCGGATTATGCAGGGACCCATGCGTATTATCAACATGCCAATAAAGCTAAAGAAGGGATCTGTCCGAAGTATTTTACCTTTTTTGTAAGTGAAGAGCTGACATATACAATCGAATCGTACGTTGGTACATCGGTTGGGCTCGGAGTACAGACGAATGACCAATCAAGACGCTATGGAATCGAGCTTGGGGAATTTTTTTCAGCTATCGAAAAACTGGAATCCCCACTTTCAGGGCTCGGTTATTTAAAATGGAGCAACGGCTGCTTATCGGGAGAGCTTGACATGGACATCCACTCGTTCATTCCACAAGAAACAGAAGAATATTCGGAAGAGCTGGAAACATTACTCGAAAGTGATTATGAGTTTGATAAAAAACGAGTACGACATTTAGGAGATGAATTGATTCCAAAGAGGTCGAACGAAGAAGAGCGTCTCATCTTCACGAATCAAGATACCTCACCAGAAAACATGATTTTTACCCAGGATCGTATCCACATCATCGATCCGTATCCGATTATATACACGGGTCCTTCACTTGCGGCGAATTTGGTATTCAATTATCAAACGACGTTTCCGACCTTCTACAATACAAAAAGGTATGAGAAGCAACGGTACAACCGCCATATCGAACAGTTGAAAAAAATAGCGGATGGATTTATTGAAGGGTATGTACAGGATTCTGTGGAAAAACGTGATTCGTTGCAGGTGGAGGTATTTCTGAAACATGTGACAATGGCATATACGCATCTGCAGCTTCTCAAAAAGGATACATTGAACCGGGAACAAGAAATTCGATATGGATTGAAATCACAAATCGAGAATAGACTTGAAATATTGATAGAACGGCTGGGGAAATTCCCTCTTGAACATAAAAAAGCAGCCGAATGATCAGCTGCCGGGCTCAATATCTTTAATCGAAAGGAAATCTTTGACCCATTCAATTTGAGGGTCCCGATAGTACCCTGCATACAACCGTTTGGCAAGGCTTAGCGGACCACCGAAAAAATATTGCTCATAAAGCGATTGACGCGTGCCGAAAGCACTCATAGATAAGTCCCATGCCAGACGGAAAATTTTAACGCGGTCTTCCGCATTTGCATTTGCTGCCTGGAGATAATCATCTAGGTCTCCACGAATCGGAGAGTGGAAATCTTTTTCATTCGGTATAGTGACTAGACCACTTGCTCCAAGATTTTGGATGATTTCACTGAAGGTCGGGTAAATTTTCGCATAATAACATAATGCAGCATGAAGAGGCTCCCGAGCAGGTGTCATTGTCCCCCAACGATCGGGTTTAGCTTGAATTTCAGATGACAGGACAAATGCTTTCATTGCTTCCAAAGCGATGATTACATCTGCTACCTTATCCTGAACCAGATCATAATCACCAATGTTAATTGTATGGATCATCAATTGGATTGTTCCGAGGATAAATTCGGTTTTTATGATACAGCGGCTGACTACCTGGTGGACTGTCTGTGGAAAGAAACTGGTTTGTGAATACACTTGGCCGGAGAGCTGTTTACTTTCATAAAAGAACACGTTTTCCCAAGGTACGAGTACATCATCGAATACGATGACAGAATCGAGTTCATCAAAACGCGAGCCTAAAGGATGGTCGAAGTTCGATTTTCCATAATCAAATGATTCGCGTGCAATAAACCGTAAACCAGGTGTATTTGCAGGCAGTGAAAACCCATTTGCCATACAGGATTCTCCGACACCACCTTGAGGGAAAACGATCAACTCATCGGTCAATCCACCCTGTGTCGCCAACAGACGAGCGCCCTTTATGATAAGACCATCATTCGTCTTTTCCTTGATGTGTGCGGCGACTGGATCATCTGAAAGCTCAAAATAATACCGACCGCGATTCACTTGAGGATGGACGAAAGTGTGCGTGAAGGACAGATCCTCACGAGTGGCTCTTTCATAAAGGTTTCTCATATTTTCACAAAACTTAGGATCCTGTGACTTGAAGAGTTCAGCAGCTTGGGTAAAAGTCATCAAAATCGTATTTAAGTAATCTGGTGATCGGCCAAGTAACCCCCCAGTGGATTTTGCCCATTCCTGGAAAGCAAGACGTCTTTTCTCTAAATCCTCTTTCGTTTTAGGAGGGAAGAATGCCATACCGGCTCGTTCGCCATTTTCCAGTTTGAATGACATTTTATCAAGCTTTTCTACCTTCAATTGCAAGTCATATAGATTCGCTTTACTTTTCATAATGCCATTCAAAGATGGATGCTCTGAAAGCTTGCCTTTTGCTTGTTCACCATCAATCCATATTTCTGGATGTAAATTATTGATTCGGTCGATGTATTGTTGACCAGATATAAGTCCCATAGATCTAACTCCTTTACCAACCAATCATACATATACGATATGCAAAAGAGGGCGCAAGGGTACGAAAGAAAGCAGGTGATGACCATGATGATATTTCTGACCATAGTCGTATTGATGGGGATTCTCGGCGTACAAAGCAGCTTGAGAAAAATTATGAAACAAAACGACAGGGTGATTGATCTTTTGGAAGATCTCAATCGTAGTAAATAACAAGGGAGGGGTTTTGTTGAAAAAGGACAAACAAAAGTTGATAACCCTTGGTGTCACCATTGCAATCATCCTTATATTCTGGAGTACGCAGATAGATTTGCCAGAGGATGGACCACCGGCGTTCGGGCCACCTTTTTTAGCGGAGGATGAAAACCAATTATCCTTATTTGTAGTCGGTGATTCTGATTTCGAAATGGAAATGTTGCGGGAGGAGGGGGTGCATTACTCTTCGGCTAGTATACAGAAGGTGGGTTCTTTAGAGGATGCGCAACTCGACTACCCAGTTCTCGAGATCGAATCTGCACCAGCATACCTTGTATTCAACACCCGAGAGCTAGAATACAAAACATATGATGCAGATGATCTGATCCGCTATTTGAAAAAAAGTAAAGAGAAGCAGTAGATCGTCAATTAAGCTTCTCTTCTAGTTTCTTTTTCACATTCGGCCATTCTGATTCAAGAATGCTGAAATAGACAGTATCACGTATATATCCTGTATATGTCATTCGGCTCTTTCGAAGGACTCCCTCACGAACCCCGCCGATCCGCTCGATCGCAGCCTGGGAACGCTTATTTCGACCGTCCGTTTTCAGTTGTACCCGTATCGTCTCCAGTTCTTCAAAACAATGACGTAACAACAGATATTTGCATTCAGTATTCACAGCTGAACGCCAAACGGATGGAGTCAGCCATGTCCAGCCAATTTCAAGATGTTTATCTTTTTCCGAAATATCCAGGAAACGTGTGCTTCCCACAAGCTTCTGTTGTACCTGGTCATAGATGACAAAAGGGAACTCAGTACCATTTTCTTTTGCCGTCAAAGCTTGTTGGACAAGCTTCTTCATTTCCTCAGGAGATGTGATTTCCATAGGCATGTAATCCCAAATTCCTTCATACTGGGCTGCTCCATATAACTCATCTATATCTTTCATTTCCATAGGACGGATTGTGATACGGTTGCCTTTAAGTGTTACAGGTTTGATCCACATTCGTCATTAGCTCCTTCTTTTCTGACTGTTTTTCTATATTCCATCAAAGAAAAGAAAGTCCTTTATTTAGAGTTGATTCTTCATAGAAGGATTCTTTGGACAGGAAGAGGAGAAAAACGGGAAAAGAGTGTCCCCAACATGATGGAGCTAAACATTTAAATTAAGGCTTTGTTAATCTTCGTTGTTGATTTTTAAGGAAATTCACGACACTCCTGCGGAACAGCGAGCCAGGTGAGACCCCGCAACGAAAAGAATATTAAAAAAGATGGACTTTACTGTCAGCCCATCTTCCTTAAGGTTATTTTTTCATGATCGACTTTATATCTGACCACACTTTTAGCATCTCAGCATGCATTTGCGCATCGCTGACATTGAAATGTTTCATCATTTCTTCTCTTGAATGACCTGCTTTTTTATAGTTGATGACTTCCTTCAAATCTTTATTGCTCAGTTTTGCTACGATTGCCGCCTTTACGAGCTGTGGCATACGGATATCTTGCTTCAAGTAACCTTTCAGTTCAGTTACATCCTTATTGGAATAATCAGCGACATAACTGAGAATCTCACCTTTGTGCTGTTGGAATTTCTTTTTATGTGCTTTCCATCTGGCTTTTTGCTCAGCTAACTTTTCAGGACTGACTCCGTAATGTTCTGCCGTCTTCTCCCAGGATTTAGATCGATTATAGTGATTCAGAACTTCCTCAATCGACTTTTCAGAGAGCTTTGCGATTTGTGCTGCCTGGAAGACATTTTCTTTCGAATGGCCTTTTTCTAAAAGTGAACGGATCTCTTTCTTATCAAACTTATGATGTGTCGCTGGTGCAAGGCTTAGTCGCCCTTTATGACCTTCATCCTCTTTAACCTCTTCGGATGACTTCATCGAGACAGTCCCCTCAATATCCATATTAGATGCGTCTGCATATTGGGGTGAAATCATTCCCATAACAGCTATTCCTAATAAAGCAAGTCCAAAATTCTTTAGCTTCATTACTCCTTCACTCCTTTTACATTTAAAGAAAGAATAAAAATCCTTATTTAATATAAGACTCATCCAGCTAAGGCTATTGGCTGAGCCAAGTTTTCTTTAAGTATTTGCTACTATGTAAAAACCATTCATATTTTGGGATTTTTACAAGAAGATTGTGACTTGACCTGCGGAAAGGGAGTGAATTTCGCTAAAATCATCAAAAGGTCTAACATAGCTCAATAAAAAAAGAGCTGAAATCGTCAGCCCTCGTGCTTGTTACCGAAATGGAACGAAAGGATATCCAATGTATTGAATTTTGAGTGTTCCATCTTCATAGCTTACTGGTCCAATGTTTCCAACAATCGTAATTGGATTCGAATTTGAATTTGAATTTGAACGATGATCATTAAAAAGCGGGTTTTGAAGAATAATGATCAATAGAAGGTAAAGAAGCAATAAGATAAGAAGTATGCGATCCCACACGGCGATTCCCCCAGAATAGATACTCTTATAGTATATGCCTGGTGATAGCTACTGTTTCATAAAGAATCATGACAACGTGAAATTGTAAGGGGTTTGGATCGTCTGAATACTCTTATAATTTATTTACGGAATATGGTAGAGTAAGGAGTAGTAAAAAGGGAGAGGGCGGAGAACATTGCTGCAGACAGATTTCAGTTTCAAAGATAAAAGCATTCTGGAAGCCATTATCGATAATGCCTTTGAATGGGTGGTCGTCGTCGATACAGAAGGAAAAGTTCGCTTCATGAATAAAAACTATTGTGAATTCCTCGAGATTGATACAAAGAAAGTCATTGGTATGCACGTGACAGACGTGATCGAAAACACGAGAATGCATATCGTCGCCCAGACTGGAAAGGCGGAAATCGCTGACCTCCAATACATCAAAGGGAACTATATGATCGCCAACCGGATTCCGATTTTTCATGAGAATGAAGTTGTGGCTGCACTCGGTACGGTCATTTTCCGAGACACTGAGCAATGGAAGAAAATGAACAGTCATGTGAAAAGTCTGTTTTCAGAACTCGAATTTTACCGTAAAGAGTGGAGTGCCAATAATGGAGCAAAATATTCCCTGAATGATCTTGTTGGCGTTTCAGATTCGATAAAAGAGTTGAAAAATCAGGTAAAGAAGATTTCAAGTGGGGATATTTCCGTTTTGATCCGAGGAGAAAGCGGCACGGGGAAAGAGCTGTTGGCCCATAGTATCCACCAATTGAGTGAAAGGAGTACGGCTCCCTTCGTAAAAGTGAATTGCGCGGCAATACCGGACAACCTCCTGGAGTCTGAGCTTTTCGGATACGTGGAAGGAGCGTTTACAGGGGCGAAAAAAGGTGGTAAAGTCGGAAAGTTCATCCTGGCAAATGAGGGTACGTTGTTTTTGGATGAAATCGGGGACATGCCATTACGGATGCAGGCAAAGTTATTACGCGTCTTACAGGAAAAAGAAATTGAGCCCATTGGTGCCAATAAAACGGAGAAGGTCAATGTCCGTGTCATTGCCGCAACGAATCGTCCACTTGAAAAAATGGTCCAGGAAAAGCTGTTCCGGGAAGACCTATTTTATCGGATCAATGGTTTCCAGCTTCACATCCCAGCTTTACGTGAACGAAAGGATGACATTACTCCTTTGGTAGAACATTTTCTTGAAAAAGTAACGAGGCGAACAGGAAAACGGATTCAATGCATAGATGAAGAGGTCAACAAAATTTTGTTCCGTCATAATTGGCCCGGTAACATACGTGAGCTTGAAAATGTAATCGAAGCAGCTGTCCACTTGGCGTATGATGAAACAATCGATAAAACCTCCCTCCCTGAATATTTACATGAAAATGATAGTCTCAAAATCGGAAGTAAATCATTGCAGGAGCTGGTTGAAGAGACGGAGATCAGTGCAATTAAAGAAGCTCTAGCCCAAAATGCCGGCAATAAGCTTGCAGCTGCCAAAACTCTTGGTATCGGAAAATCCAGTTTCTACGAAAAACTGAAAAAATATGATTTGTTCTGAAACTCATTCCAGAATTCCGGAATCCTTCCGGGTTTCTGGAATTTTTAATGGTAGTGAGGGTTTTGGTTGTTTTACTTTCATTATTTTCCGACTTTTCGGAATAATAGCCTCATAAATATTTTTGAAACCTTGATATATCGATATTTCTTACTTGGCATGGAACTTGCATTTTATAGCGATTGGATTGGAAATTGCTTTCACAATAAAAGATAAATTTGAAAGCGATTCCAATAAATCGAAGAGTTAAGGGAGGATATAGGATGTTAAGCATGATCGGTTTGATCGGTGGTCTTATTTTATTAATCGTATTAACGATGAGGGGCATGAACCTGCTTGTCGTTGCACCACTTTGTGCATTGTTCACTGCAGTCTTAAGTGGTCTGCCCCTCTTTCCACAGCTTGCAGAGGAAGGGGGAGCGAATCTCGTCGGGGACTATATGGCTGGATTCTCAAGCTTCGTTACAGCCTGGTTCCTCATGTTCTTACTAGGTGCAATATTTGGGAAAGTCATGGAAGACAGTGGCGCTGCTGACAGTGTTTCCAAGTGGATTGTTGAAAAACTCGGAATGAAACAGGCAGTACTTGCAATTGTTCTCGCTTGTGCTGTTTTGACTTATGGCGGGGTGAGCTTATTCGTTGTAGCTTTCTCAGTATATCCGATGGCACTCAGCTTATTTAAACAAGCGGATCTCCCACGTCGCTTCATACCAGCGGCACTTGCGTTCGGTTCAGTAACCTTTACGATGACATCTGCTGGTTCCCCAGAAATCCAAAACTGGATCCCAATTGAATATTTAGGAACATCACCGTATGCGGGTTGGGAAGTCAGTGTGCTTGTCGCAGTCTTCATGGCGGTGTTTGGTTACTGGTGGTTGAAGAGAATGCTTGCAAAAGCAGTCGCGAATGGTGAACGATTTGAAGCACGGGAAGACGATCCTGATGTGGTAGAAAAAGAGCTTCCTCATCCACTCACAGGTCTAATCCCGTTGGTTGTCGTATTGATCATCTCCTTCATTTTTCATGATTCCTTACAACAATCTGCGTTGATTGTGGCGTTATTAGGCGGCGTGATTTCAGCTTACTTCTTGAACAGAAAGTATTTCACAGATTTCTGGGAAGCTATTTCTGCAGGTACATTAGGTGCATTGATTGCTATTGGGAACACTGCAGCGGTAGTTGGATTCGGTGGTGTTGCAAAAGCTGTTCCTGCCTTTGATACCGCAGTCAGTGCGATGACGAACATTCCTGGAAGTCCATTGATCGGTGGGGCGATAGCAGTAAGTGTGATTGCAGGGATGACCGGGTCAGCTTCTGGTGGTCAAGCGATTGCATTACCGATTTTAGCTCCACATTATATGGATATGGGTGTTAATGCAGAAGCCTTGCACCGTACTGTAGCGATATCATCTGGTGCTCTTGATTCACTCCCTCATAACGGTTATGTCGTTACGACTGTCCGGGCAATTTGCGGAGAATCTCATAGTGCAGCGTATGGAGCTGTAGGAGCATTGACGGTCATCGTGCCGTTAATAGGATTGGCGTTAGCGGTTATCCTATTCTCACTAGGAGTCGGAATCTAATCTAAAAAAGGAGGAGCATTCGTGGTTAGTGATAAAGTTGTGTATATCACTGGAGCAGCGAGTGGAATCGGCTATGAACTTGCCCTCTCATTCGCCCAACAGGGTGCAAAGGTTGCCCTCGTCGACTTAAATGAAGATGGTGTAAAAGAAGCTGCCCAGAAACTGAACGATGAAGGACATCAAGCACTTGGGTTAAGATGTGATGTCACAATGGAAGATGAAGTGAAACAGTCGATTGATAAAACTGTCGCACATTTCGGCAGTCTTGATATTTTAATCAATAATGCAGGATTGCAGCATGTCGCTTCTGTTGAAGAATTTCCAACGGAGAAATTCGAATTGCTGACACGCGTTATGCTAGTCGCACCATTTATAGCAACGAAACATGCCCTTCCAATTATGAAAAAACAGGGTTTCGGCCGAATTCTGAACATGTCCTCAATCAACGGACTTGTCGGATTCGCAGGTAAAGCTGCATACAATAGCGCAAAGCATGGCGTTATCGGGTTGACGAAAGTGACAGCTTTGGAAGCAGCAGAACATGGGGTGACGGTGAATGCGATTTGTCCAGGGTACATTGATACACCGCTCGTGCAGAATCAGCTTGAGGATCTTGCGAAAAATCGAGGGGTTTCAAAAGAGCAGGTAATGGAGGAAGTCATTTATCCGCTAGTGCCACAGAAACGGTTGTTATCTGTAAAAGAAGTTGCTGATTACACCTTGTTCCTGGCTAGTGAAAAAGCAAAAGGCATTACAGGGCAAGCCGTTGTTATCGACGGTGGATATACCGCACAATAAGTTTTAAGAGGAGGACACTTCGATTACGAAGTGTTCTTTTTGATTTGATAAAGTAAACAGGACTGCCCGTTGAATGCTGGACAGTCCCAATTTTCAATCATTGATGATCATATCATTTTGCAGATCCAGAATCCGGGCCATAACACGTTGGATTTCTTCGCGTTGTTGTGGTGTGGCACTATGTGATACCTTTTGCAAATCAAGATAAGCTTCTTCAAGCTGTTGTTGTGCGCCGGAGTAGATCGCAGCGTCAACCTGTGGTTCTTGATGGTTATATAGTTCATTCTGTTTTGAGGCATACTCGATCACTTGCTCTGCGCGAGTGAGAAATGTCCTTAAAGATTCATGTTCTGTCATTTTGGGCTTCCTCCTCTAGAAAGTTGTACATATAGTGTGTTATAGCATGCCGAATAATATGTGTACGTGTTCTAGACATTCGCATAATTTTACAGACCTCCATATTTGTCCCTATCATGTGTGTTTTTTTCAACATAATGTAGTAGTGACTAGATAAAAAGGAGGCTGAAAACATGAGCGATGGAAAAAGAAAAGGCGGTAAAGGTTTCACTTTAATCGTTGTTTTGTTCATCTTACTAATTATTGTAGGAGCTTCTTATGGCGGCGGTGGCGGATACGGCTACGGCGGCTGTGGTTGTGACGATGGATATGGCGGCGGCTACGGCTGGTAATTTGTCATTCAAAAGCAGTGGAGGGCTTTGTCCACCATTTTCATATTGACTAGGAAAAAGGGTCGGCCAATAATGGTCAACCCTTTTCGTGTATAAAAAGAGGCAGATCACCCGAAGCTCAGCTTAATTCACCCACAACCGTCATGGTGCTATAATAGAACCATCTCCAAGGCGGATGGGGGGACCAAGACATGGATTTACATAAAATTACCCTTGTTGCTGATTGGTTGAAGGCATCGGGAAGTACGGTGATTCTCACAGGAGCCGGCATGTCGACGGAAAGCGGAATTCCGGATTTCCGTTCCAGAGAAGGCTGGTGGAAGAAAATCGATCCTATGACCGTCTCCACTGTTGAAGCACTTGAAAATGAGTACGAGCTGTTCCATGGCTTTTATAGCTTAAGGTTGACAGACTTGAACACCTGTCATCCCCATAAAGGACATCATTTTTTAGCTGAATGGGAGAATCAAGGCTTTGTAAAAGGAATCGTCACCCAAAATGTCGATGGCTTTCATCAGGAAGCTGGCAACAAAAGCGTTCATGAACTTCATGGGTCGTTACGGTCGATTTTTTGTTCGGATTGCGGTCAAGCTTCTGATGAAGGGACTTTTTTGAATCAGGATACTTGTTCAGAGTGTGGGGGGCATTTACGGCCAGATATCATCTTGTTTGGTGAAATGCTTCCTCAAGAAGTGTGGGGGAAAGCGATTCGGCTCATTGAGGAATCAGACCTGCTGATCGTCATCGGCTCGAGTTTGCAGGTTTCACCAGCGAATGAATTGCCTTTTTTGACGAATGGCCAAAAAGTAATCATCAATAACGAGGCAACGCTGTTGAGTGAACAATTTGACTTGCAGCTCGAAGGAAAAGCGGGTGATATTCTCGAAGCTATTGATGAGAAACGGAAGGGTGGAGATTTTTCATGATGACATTGAAAATACCAAAAGAAGAACGTGAACAGCTGGTCAGGAATATCCAGGGGTATTTCATCGATGAGCGAGGAGAAGAAATCGGGGATTTGGCAGCAGGTCTCATGCTGGATTTCTTTTTGAAAGAAGCGGGTCCCTATGTTTACAACCAGGGCGTACGTGATGCGAAGAAGCTTCTTCAAGACAAAATGATGAACATAGAAGAAGATATGGACGCCCTTCAGCGACCAATCGAGTTATATAAGCGTTAATTGATGCTCTGTTAATCTTCATTGTTGATTTTTACAAAATTTGCGACACTCCTGCGGGAACAATGAGCCAGGGGAGATCCCGCAGCGAACATGCAAGTGAGCGAGGAAGCTCCTGGTTCGCCCGCGGAAAGGGAGTAAATTGAAGAAAATCAACAGCATTATTTAACAAAGCCTAATCTAAAAAATCAATTGAATAGACCATGCCATTATCAAGCTTATTTTCATATGGAATCATGAAGTTTAAAAGGCCGATCACTCTAATGGTGCGGTCTTTTTCATATATGTAAGTTTCGGCAGTCATGAAGAACAGCCCTCTTGTATGTATAGCTGAGCTGGTTTCATCTACTTGGTTGATGTTTGATTTCGTATAACCAGCTGAAGTCACCTCCGATGACAACGTAAAACATTTCTCAGAATCACAATTCAAAATATTGTTCCTTACGAGCCACTCCTGATAGTCATCTGCTGTTGGACAGCTGACCAATAGAAGAGCTGCTACACAGGCGAATGCGAATAACGACACTATGAATTTCCTATTCATTTGATGATCCCTTCCTTGAATTCCAATATCTTACTTTGAGTATACGGTACAATCAGGCATTAGAAAAGCTGATCCTGTCCAGGACCAGCTTACCTTCATTTATGGGAAACTTTTTGCTCGGAAAATTCTCGTTCTTCACCAAAATTCAGCAGAATGACTTCTGTCTTTTTGTAATCTCGTAATAGTTCGAATAATTCTTGATCCTTTTCCATCATGGTTTCGATCACCGGGAAGTTTTGTAACATGTTTTCGAGAACTTCTGGTCTGGGAGAGGTTTCTTTGGTTGGAAAGTGATGATTAGGGATGACATATTTTACGTCTAGGAGATTTTTTGTGACATAAGCAGCTTCTCTTGGCCCCATGACGAATTGTCCTGAAGATGAAAGGATAGCCAGATCAGGTTGGTAGACCTCCTGAATCAGTTTCATATCCATCGTCATGGTTGTGTCACCAGAATGGTAGAGTGTAACGTCATTCATGAAATCGTAGACATATCCCGCAGGCTGTCCAGCATATAGTGGAGTGTTCTCCGTTTCCTTAAAGGAAGATGTGTGCAGTGCTTGGACCATGCTTACTTTCACATCATCAAACTCAACTGACCCGCCATAATTCAGGAGGTGCACATTTTGATAACCACTTTGAAGTAGAATCAGCCCCATTTCATACTGACAAACAATCAGAACATCGGGATTGGCATCAACCAATTCTTTCAGGCCTGCCGTGTGATCAAAGTGGCCGTGTGTAAGGTAGACCGTATCGATTGTTTTAAGAAATTCAGGTTTTGTGTACGCTTCCGGACACCCGGGGTTCCCACTTAAAAAAGGATCGATCAAATGTTTTTTGCCAGACCTACTTGTAAGCAAATAAGAAGCATGACCAAGACGCATCATTTTCATACACATTCCTCCTCAAAAATAGTTTTCAATATAAACTTTCTTCGTATTTAAGGGTAATCCTTCCATAGATGTAATTAAAGTGCAAATGTATGGACGATGACCCGTTGACAGCACACTGCTCTCGTTCTATAATTGCAGAAAATTTCATATTAAACATTATAAAAAATGAGAGGACAAATCATTCTGGCATCGGTCAGACAGCAGCAATAGACATAAAGGAATGAAGGGTCATAGGTAGGTGGGGACAGCTTTAAGGAGGAATTTGGATGGTAAAAAGAAACTCTGAAACTCCAGGACATAGCCGTGACCAGGAAGTAATCCGTGCCATGACAGATAAGGAAATTGAAGCTTTTCACAGAAAAACGTATGAGAAATTCATGCGATATACGAGAGGTCGAAATCGAATCCGCAGAAAATAGAGGTAGACATATGAACACAGAGAGAGGCCATTTAGTGTTTGTGTATGGAACACTCCGGAAAAATGAATGTAATGCTCATGTGCTGGGAAATGCAAAGTGTATGTCGGAATATGCCTGGGTTCAGGGGACACTGTTTGACACAGGCTTCGGTTATCCGGCACTGACTCTTGTGGATTCCGGAAGAGTTTTCGGAGAGATATATGATGTCGATGCTGATGGTCTTAAGAAACTGGATTACCTTGAAGGATATAAAGGTCCCGGCGATGAAAACCTGTATGAACGTCAAACTTACCCGGTTGTGACGGAAGATGTACCAGTAGATGTGATCATCTACACAGTCGATCATAATCCTTCTCTGTGTAAAAAAGTGATCGAATGCGGTGATTGGCTTAAACGATAGAATTAATCAACCATCCGGAAGCGGATGGTTGATTATTTGGACAAAATTACAGAAATACTGGACAAAACTCTGGATTTTTTGGACAAAACTCTGGATTTTTTGGACAAAACTCTGGATTATCTGGACATATTTCAAAATTAACTGGTCAAAACTCAGTATTATCTGGACAAACTCGATTTTCAGAAACAATCGGGTACCACCTAAAATGAAGGATGGAACCAATCAATCTGAATTGATGGCGTACACATCAATAGAGCGGTCCCATTTATGAATTTGGGTTTCTTTCCGCATCCCGATCCTTTTCGCAACAGCTGATGAGGGGCTGTTTTCAGGAGCAATCAGCGATATGAGTTTAGGGTATCTGCATTTTTCGAATCCATAGTTGAGACAAGCCAGAGCAGCTTCTGTTGCATAACCTTTGCCCCAATGTTCCCGGATGAACAAATAACCAATTTCCATCATAACTTCACTATTGATTTTCTGGGGGACGATACCGCATTGTCCTGCAAATTCACCAGTTTCCAACAATTCCACTGCCCATAAGCCAACATTATAGGCATTGTAGTTATTGTGGGTCCATTCGATCCACTCTTCAGCTTGCTGCTCCGTTTTTGTAGATGGATAATGCTTCATCGCAATCGGATCCGAAAATATTTTCATCAAATTCGAGAGATCGCCTTTTTTCAATGGCCGCAATTTCAAACGTTCAGTCCGCAATTCAAACACGATTCTCCCCCTTTTGAAACCTTAATACATCTAGTCACTAGTTTATTATCACCAACAGTATACTATACAACGGTGCTTACTATACGTGCCAGGCACCATTTGAAACCTCAACACCCCCAAGGCTTCCGTGAGCGTGCCAGGCACCATCTCAGAGTCCTTGAGGCTGTAGGGTGAAATTTTCGTGCCTGGCACCGATCCATTGATCATCCCCTTAGCGTGAGGAAGGAGAGGAACCAGACAGCGTGGTTTTGTTCATCAACTGAAGCGCGTTTGAAAACATGTCTGATGTATGGCGTGCAAGCTTTATCAGCGATGTCCAAGTAGAAGTCTGTAGTCTCTTGTTCGTCGACAAAGGAAGCACGGACACCTTTTCTGTAATCATCAGGGCATTCTTCCGTAATTTCAGGTTTGGGTTGCTGACCTGTCAAGCTAACATAGATATGCGAGAACGTTTGGAAGTGGTTGATTTCATCTTGCCGGATTTCAAGGATTTGTTCTCTTTCAGCTTTAGTTGGCGCATTTTTAGCTAATTTCTCATAACATTGTATCGCACTATACTCTCCATTGATCGCCTTACGTAAATCTTCAATCAGACTTGTTGACTCCACTGGTTGTCGATACATCTGCATTTCAAGAACACACCTCCGAATTTTCTTCGGTATCGTATGCCCAGAAAGAAAGAACTGTGATAATCGACCATTCAAGCTAAAAAACACTCATGTTCCCTTCACTTTTCCCATAAGTTAGATTATGCAAAAGTACTAGCTGGGAGGGAACGCATTGAAGAGTGAAGAAGCACGATTACGTGACATTCAAGCTATGGCCTTTCATGTGATGGACGATATTCATTTGAACAAAACGCAAAGAAACGAGAAAGACCTGAAAAACGCTGTGGATCATTTGTCCAGGGCGGTCGGAATGTTTGCAGACCCTAGTAAATGTGTCTCACTGGATTATGTAGAAGAAAAAGTAGGGAAGGCCTATCAGCTCATTGTAAAGAACAAACGCGTCCAAAAGACGCTGAAAGTAAAATGAAACACTGCACGATCAAAAGAGAGCTCTGGTGACCCGGAGCTCTTTCTCATTTTCCACTAATATGGATATACCAAAAACTCATGAGATTATACTTTTGCGGACACCAGAGACGTTATTTCATAGGAAATCCTATGTTTTTATAATGTAGCGGACACCAGAGACCTTATTCACCTTATATCCTTGAATATAAGCAGCATTTTGAACAAATAGTGGCCGTGGTGTCCGCTAATTTTTTTTACAGCTCTTTTTTTCACAAATAAGGACCGTGGTGTCCGCTAAAAATGGGACAGTTTTCTCGAATTAAAGATATTCGAAAAAATATGGACCAGCTCAACGGGAGCCAGTCCATTTCAAAGGGGAGGTAGGATAATTTGTCAGGGGGAACCTGAAGCTTTTTTAAAGTTCAAAGGAACCTCCTACCTATATAGACGCATGACTTGAAAATAAGTTGCAGGAATTTTCAACTTAATTAGCGAAATATGTAAATGACTCAAAATACGAACAAAAGTTCTGTTAAATGAAGGAGGAAAAAAATGAACGAAGCGTTGCTTGTCATTGATGTCCAAAATGCTGTCATGGAGAATGCCTACGAAAAAGAAGAGGTGATCAACCGAATATCAAGTTTGATCCGGAATGCTCGCGCCAACGATGTACCTGTCATCTACGTTCAACATGAAGATCCAGCTGGACCCTTGAAGCGCGGGGAACCTGGCTGGGAGTTACATTCATTATTGGAAAAGCCTTTAGAAACGGAAACCATCGTGAATAAAACGCTCCCGAATTCGTTTGCAGATACAAATCTGAAAGAAGTTCTTGATAAGTTAGGAACTGGACACCTTTATATTTGTGGGGCACAAACGGATTATTGCGTGGATTCTTCTTGTCGGGGGGCATTTGATGTGCATTACGATGTCACGTTGATAATGGACGCCCATACGACAATGGATAATGACCATTTGACAGCAAAACAAATCATCGACCATACCCACAATACATTAGGGAATTTCTGGAGTCCTCACGCCACCATTACACTACAAAATACTAAGGAAGTTTTTTGGATGAAAGAGAAAATAAAATAAAAAAATTACGCAAAGTACGTAAGGTTTTCTCGCCCTATTACGTTATACAAGTGAGGAGGGAAAAGGAGGTCATTTAATTATGCTAACGGATACGATGAAAAACATTGTGGAGGATACCAGATCCCTACATAGGCAATTTGAAGAAGAAATCGAACCATACAAGCAGGACTTATGGAATTATTGCCGCTATGTCACAGGTTCCCCCTGGGAAGGAGAAGATCTGTTCCAGGAAACGTTGTTAAAAGCTTTTGCTATGCTCCCCCAAATCTGGCAACCGCTCAATGCGAAAGCGTACCTTTTTCGAATCGCAACAAATCGCTGGATTGATGAATGCAGAAAACGGAAACTAGCTGTTGAAGATGAATCAGACAAAAGTGAGCCGGACCAACAAGCTTCTCAAGCATTCAACATTCGGGAAGCATTAGAGGTGCTTGTCTATCATCTTACACCGAAACAAGTGACAACGTTGCTGTTGATGGATGTATTCCAATTCAAGGCTGCAGAAATTGCGAATATGGTCCACTCGACAGAAGGGGCAATCTACGGAATCGTATACCGAGCTCGTAAAAAGCTGCAAACGATCGGTGTATACGAAAAAGTGCACGATACACCAGAGGAAACATCACGACACTCGGAAGTGGTCGATGCGTATTTGGATGCATTCAATAGGCGTGATGTAGAGCAAATGCTCCATTTGACTAGTGATACCATCCATATGGAGGTTTCACCAGGTTTTCAAGAATTCTCGAAAGGCGATGTCGAAAAAGGATCGATGCAAGCAGGGATTATGGGGAAGAAGGCGTATCGGAAAAAACTGTGGGGAAAAGAAGTCATTATTGTCCTTGCAGAAACAGAACCTGGCCTTCAGTTGCATGATGTACAATTTCAAGATGTAGCGGATGAAAAAATTGTCCGCCATAAAAGTTATTTTTTCTGTCGTGAACTATTGACTACCATTGCAAATACACTCGAGATTCCACTTCAACGAAACAAACCCCCAGTCAATTGGGAATGATTTTAGGAGGGAAGAGATGAAAATTACAAAAAGCCCGATCAATCGTGTAGGAGCTACCTTTGTACATGTTAAAGATTTGCAGAAAACAGCTCGATGGTATGCTGAATTACTCGGTAAAGAAACACCACAAGTGGACCCGGATAGTCCTGTCCACTATGTCCATTTAGGGAACGGAGGCTTTTTACTCGATGATGATCGGAACAATGAACCTGGGACTGAAGCGAATCTTATGCTTCAAACCGATGATATCGATGAAGCTTATGCTTTCGTGAAAGAAAAAGGAGGAATCATCGTCCGCGAGATTGAGAGGTATCCTGATGTATCCTTCTTCAATTTCAAAGATCCAGATGGAAATGTCCTTATGATCTGTGAGGAGCATTACCAAGGAGATCGGTCATGACACATCAAATAAAAAGCTTCCCTATACACATTTACCTGTGACTGATCTTGATAAATCGGTTGATTTTTGGATTGAGCATTTCGACTGTGTTTTTGGTGATGATCATCAGCCTGAAACGAAGACTGCCTTATTAAGAGTAGAAAATGGTCTTTGGTTATTCCTGTATGAAACCGATGAAATGCCTCGAAAAGCAACATGGAAAAAAGGAGCTTTGCGAAATTCGGATGATGCTCAGATTTTTGCTGCTACATTGAATGTGAAAGACCCCCATCATCTGTATAAACGTTTGAAGGAACATGGCGTACAGTTTGGTGAATTCCGGGAAGTTTGGATCGGGCATGCATTTGATTGCTTTGACCCTGATGGAAACAAATTCAACATTTGGGGCGGGGAATGGAAAGAAAATTAATCTTAAGGGAATTGTCACAACGGCAATTCCCTTTTTCTCTTAAATTGTGGTAGTATTTGATAAGAAAATACATAGAAAGCAGGGATGATGAAATTAATAAGAAATTGATCCTGATTTTTGCAAGTGCGTTCGTCTCCGGCATAATTCTTATTTTATTAATCTCTTATTTGATCGTTACGCCAGAAGAAACGGCGAAAAATTTCATAGATAATCTAGAAGCAGGCAAGGTAAACGATGAATCCGTTTTGGATAAAAAATCCGAATTGGAAGAATTCATGCAATTCGGGAAAGAAAAAGGTCTTGATAACACAAGGATGGTCATCAAATCCGCTGAAAATGTGGACCAGGCCTATGAGGTCGAAGCACAATTCCAAGCCTATGAATATAAAGACGAAAGTACTGAAGTCATTGAATCGTATGATGGAAGCTTAGTGATCCGTATGAAGAAGGTAGGTTTCCGTGAATGGGATATCCTTGATGTCACAATCAATTCGTACAAGTAAAGACTGGGGGGCAGGAGATGTTTATTTTTCCAATTGATGAAGACCTATCTCTAAAACTATTAGAAAAAAAGGACATACCAGAATTATTCACCCTTGTTGATCAATCTCGCAACTATTTGAGAGAATGGCTGCCATGGGTGGACGGCATGGAAAAGGAAGAAGATTATGAGCCTGTCATAGAGATGTGGCTGAAACAATTTGCTGAAGGTGATGGCTTCCAGGTTGGCATCATTCATAAGGAGAAACTGGTGGGAATGATCGGCTATCATCAAATTGACCGCAGGAACCTGAAAACCTCCATCGGATACTGGCTAGCTGAAGGACATCAAGGGAAAGGCATCATGACAAAAGCAACGAAAGCCCTTGTCGAGCATGCCTTCAAAACATTCCATCTGAACCGTGTCGAGATCCAATGCGGATTGAAAAATACAAAGAGTCAAGCGATTCCCGAGCGATTAGGGTTTGTAAAAGAAGGGGTAATGAGAGATGCAGAATATCTTTACGACCACTTTCATGACTGTGTGTTATACAGCATGCTGAAACGGGATTATAAATAAAGAAGGCTATAAGTGGTTGAAATATACGAGACTCCAGCGGGATCAGCGGGCCAAGTGAGACCCCACAGCGAGGAACGAGTGAGGAGGCTTTCGGTTCGTCCGCAGAAAGCGTATATATTTCCCGCGAATCAAATAACAACAATCTTTACTAAAAAGAGCCATAAAGAAAGAGCGTTATCACTCTGTAGGTTGAGAGAATGATAGCGCTCTTTTTCATATTCATACTTAAAGAAAAATACTTCTTCAGTATAAGCCCAGCTAAGGCTCAGCTTGCGTCAAGGCTTAGCTTTGACAAGTTTTTTTATTAGTTGAAAATTCCAATGTCTTGATAAACATAAGGAGATTCAGGGCTTTCAATCCGTTCCACATCAGTCACTTGTATCAAAGGAATGGTAGAATCATTATATTTCGTTTTAGAAATTGATCCTGTCACTCTTACCCATTGATCATCTTCAATCGTATGCAGTTCAGTACCTTTTGCCATCGTGCCGATTACAGAAGTATCCGCGGAACAACAAGTCATCATAAATCGGGCAATCACGAATTCATCCTGATTCATATCACTCTCCCGATAAACAAAGCCTTCGATTTCGATTGTTTTACCCTGGAACTCATTTAGAAATATGCTGAGAGTATCCACCAGGGTTGCATAGTTATCATCAGTTACGATGATTTTATCTTTATTTTTATATTCATCCGCGATATCAGCATAATACTCATCGTAATCATATATTCCATCATCGTTCGTAGGAGTGGATGAAGTTTCGGAAACTTCATCCTCCAACTCTTCCATATATCCTTCTGGATCCTCAAGGAATTCGTCCGCATTAGGGGTGGAACTATCAGAGTTTTCCTGTGGGGCTTGTTGGCCTTTAGGCTTTACACTGCCGTTAAGGGAAACCCCTTTTTTCTGAGCCATTGAACTATCCAAAACTTTTTCAGGGAAAACGAACCCAGTCATAAGAGGTAAGATGAATAGCGAATAGACGATGAACCGCATGAATGGATGCCTTGTTTCTTGATGGTCATGCCCGCAGAGGCAATGCTCTTCTGAATCCTCTGAACGGAACAATTGGATGATCCCCAGCACAAAGAACGTAACCGTTGCAAAATACATGAATTTCATCATTTGAGGAGCGATATAATACTGAATTTGGCCGGTATAGATAAGAGCACTCATCAAAAATGCAAAGCCAAATAGAATGATAGACCGAAGATTGACATAAAATTGATTGTTCACGGTATCCACCCCCTACAAGAATAATAGTTGGAACAACAGAATTGCAATAAACACGGTTACGGTAATGACCGCCATAAGAGTGAGGACGAATTTCTTCTTAAAATAAGCGAGAAGCATCAACGTGTTTTTAATGTCAAGCATCGGACCATAAACTAAGAAAGCGACAATTGAAGCTGTACTGAAAGTTGATTGGAATGAAACGGCCACAAATGCGTCTGCCTCTGAACAGAGCGATACAAGGTAAGCAAATGCCATCATGATCAAACTTGAGGACCAGGCTTCTGTCCCAATCGACGCGATAAACTCACGACTAACGAAGGCTTGGAACGCACTTGCGAGCAAAGCACCGAATAATAAAAATTTACCAGTATCAAAGAATTCATCAGACATATGGTACATCGTCAGCTTCCATTTGGATGGTTCAGAACCATTTTGATGTGAATGAGCATGTGTATGGTTTTCGACTGTTTTTAGCATATCTTTATTCTTGAAAATAGTATAAACGATTCCTCCGATGATGATTGCTAAAATGAATCCTAGCCCCATACGTGCATAAACGACAGTCATATCTGATCGGAATGCATAAAAGGTAGATAAGAAGACCACGGGATTCAGAATTGGAGCGGCAACAAGGAAGACGACACCGATATGTAAAGGCATGCCTTTCTTGATCAGCCGTCTGACCACAGGGATGATAGCACATTCACAAACAGGAAAAAGCGCAGCCATCACAGTTGCCGGTACCAACGCAATGTATCCTTTTTTCGGGGTGAAACGCTTGATGGTTTCCTCAGACACGAACGATTGGATAAGGGCAGATACGAATACACCTAAAAGCAGGAACGGGAAAGCTTCCAGAACGATGCTTAAAAAGATCGTATTCAAGTCTATCAGACTACCGGGAATCTCCAAAGGAATGGCCGAGTTCTTGATTTCCTCCATAAACATGAAGCCAAAAAGAAAAAGAGAGAATAATAGAAAGATCAATATGTTTTCGCGGGTAGATTGTTGAAACATGAATCATTCACATCACTTTTGATTTAATTATTCAGGGCTTTTTCCAACGTTTTGATATTCCGTTCCATCAAAGAGAAATAATCTTCCTTTTTTGAAATGTCCTCTTCAGTCAAAACGGAAAGATTGTGAAGATAAAGGATGTCTAAGTCCAGTTGATTTTTAATTGCATTTGCTGGTTTTGTATTCACGTTCTGCTCGAACAGGATATATTGGATATCATGTGCTTTTGACTCTTCCAACAATTTCTTGGTTTGCTTTTGAGTTGGTTCGTTCGTCGGGGATAACCCTGAGACACTCAGCTGCTCAATTCCATATCGGCTTTCCCAGTAACCGTAAGCCGAATGGGAAACAAGGATTTCTTTCTTATCAGCAGCTTCAATGGTCTTCTGGAATGTTTGATCCAGTTCAATCAGATCTGCCTGCAATTTTTCAAAATTTTTCTCGAATTCTTCTTTTCTCTCGGGTTTTATCTCGATAAGCTGGTTCTTGATGTTTTCAGCAAGCTCGATGGCTAATATTGGATCGAGCCAGACATGGTGGTCGATATCCCCATGCTTATGATCATCCTCTTTATTTTCTTCCCCTTCTGGGTGTTCTCCTTCTGATTCACTATGTTCATGCTCTGAATTTTCCTTGCTTTCATGACTTTCGTGATCGGCTTCTTCATGGTGATCATCGTTGTGTTCATTTGCATGGTCGTGATCTTCATGGCTGAAAGCTTGGAGATCTATACCGTTGGTTGCTTCAAGGATTTTTACGTCATCATTTTTCAACGTTTTCACCGCCGAATCTGCAAATCCTTCTAAGCCAGCTCCATTATAAATAAAGAGATCACTTTCAGCTAGAGAAATCATCGTTTTTGGGGTGGGTTCAAATGAATGGGCATCGACACCTGGAGGCAATACACTTTCTACTTCTACATGCTCCCCACCGATTCTTTCAGTAAAATCTTTTAATGGAAATAATGTGGTCATCACTTGTAATTTTTCCTCCCCAGCTCCACCTTGTGATGTCTGAGTACTTTGACCACAGGCAGTCAATATAAGGACAGTGAATAATACTGTTATGATTTGCTTCATTTTGTGTACCTCCTCACAATTATACAAAAAACATTATATCGTAATGGTTACGATTTGCAAACCGAAATTATTACGATTAATTAAAAAACTAAATAAAATATAAATTCGACTATTAAAACATATGATTTTAGGGAACAGGTTATATAACAACAAAAGATGGAGGAGAATTATGACTAAAACAGAGATTATCCAGAGGTATGTACGATTCAATCAGTGGGTACAGAGTCTTGAATCTCTGAGTGATGATGAATGGTTGAGCCCGATCAAGCCTGGGAAATGGTCGATTGCAGAAATTATTGCTCATCTTACTTATTGGGATCGGTACTTTTTAAAAGAAAGATACCCAAAAATAAAAGCAGGAGCAAGATTGCCGAGGTCCATCGATGTCCACGTCATGAATCAGAGAGCTTCCCTGTATGCAAAGAATGGTGTATCCAAAAAGGAAATCATCAAAGAATTTCTGGAAACAAGAGACTTGATGATCAAAGCGATCCATTCACGTACAGAGGAAGAACTCGATGCCACCTTCTATGATCGGGGATACCCGGACACCTTAAGAAAATGCCTGATCAGTTTCTGTGAGCATGATCGCCACCACAAGCATCAAATTGAAGATTCCCTGCAAAAAACCCCCGAAGTAGAAGAGATGAATTGAGAGAAACTCCGGCTGAATATGGCTGGGGTTTTTGTGTTACTGAAACTTTTTCTTGAATTAGGGCGTAGAACTAGATAAATAGAGTTGCAGGGAGGGATAATCGATTCAGAAACAGACAATTGCAACCTTGATCCTTTGTGCAATATTCCTACTGCCTGGTTGTAACGATGAACAAATGAACTTGAAGAATCTCCAGAGACAAGGCAAGGAAAATGGAATAACGACATATGCACCTATCCCTAAATCACAAGCATTGGATCTTGTATCCTATGATTTGAGAATGCCTGACTATAACCCTCTCAAGAATGGTGAAGAATCAGCGGTTACATTATCTGAGTGGGAAGATAACCAGATCGTTTTCAGCCTCAAATACCTTTCTTCTACAGATGAGAGAGAGGAGATCGAGTACATAACAGCGAATTTTGATCGCTTTTATAGCCGAATCAAACAAGATTCCAGTTATAAAAAAATTGACTTGAAGAATGGCAAGACAGCTTTCTTCAAGGGAAAAGATTTTCCATCTGCAGAACTCCATTGGATGGAGGGAGGAATCGAATATAACCTCCATTATCGAATGTCTACATTACAGTTTGATAAAGTAAGAGAGGAATTAGTGAAAATGGCGAACTCTATTGAATGATTAAGTTTGACAGGGGTTCAGGATTTTGCCATAATGGAATGAATTTCAAAGTAATCATTGGTTTCTAGGGTTCCGCATCACGATGGTCTGGTCCGAGAGAAACCGCACAATCGATTTGTGTACACGGAGGGAGAAAAGCCCGGGAGGATATCACTTGGATATTTTCTCGGTTTTTTTATTGGGATTGATCTTAAGTTTCAGCGTAACTAAAGGAAAGGCTAAGTTTTATATAGGTTAAAAGGACTTTGTTGATTTCAACCGAAATGTGCGACACTCCTGCGGGAAAAGCGAGCCAGGCGAGACCCAGCTGTTTTCAAAAGGATCTTCGACTAACAATCACCATATCCTGTGGTGAACGTCGTAGCCAGCATAAGGAAAGTTACTAAGGGCGGTCAACACATTGATTGACACCTTATGAGTGAGCCCGCGCAGAATCAAGTCTTTGTTTCGTTCGAGTCTCCTCGTCAGTTTTCCAGTGACCTTCGTGACTAATCGGGTCGCTTCCGCTTTTCGTCTGCCCGCGGAAAGGGAGTGAATCGTAGAAATCAACAAAAAACGAACAGAACCTTTTCTTTAAAAGGAGGAATGAGCGATGGCATGGATTTATCTGCTTATTGCAGGGGTCTTTGAGGTGGTCTGGGCAATCGGTTTGAAGTATACAGAAGGTTTCAGCCGTTTGGTACCCTCTATCATAACAGTCATCGGAATGATCATAAGCTTTTATTTTCTATCGATTGCGATCAAAGCCCTGCCGATCGGGACCGCCTATGCAGTTTGGACAGGAATCGGGGCGCTCGGTACAGTTTTACTGGGGATCTTGCTTTTTAACGAGCCGAAAGACTTTATGAGAATTCTCTTTTTAGGGATGATTTTGGTCGGTATCATCGGCTTGAAATTCACATCTTCTTCTTAAAACAAGACACTTTTAATGGTAGTGTTGATTTGTTTACCCAAATTCACGACACTCCTGCGGTTCGTCTGCGGAAAGTGGATTTCGCAGCAATCATGACAAGAAGAAATCTTTGATTCTATAATTCGAGCGGACTGAGGGAAATATCACCCTTTCAGGTCGCTCTTTTTAGTTTCAGAGGGCGAGATATGGGAAATATATACATTGATGATTCCGACAATTCAGACTATAATGAGTGAAAGCGTTATATTCGGAACATATATTCCGAATAACGGAACGTCAGTTGTTTTTTGAGGTGTAGAATGAAAGAAAAGAATACAACAGTCATCAAAGCGATGGAATTATTGAGCCTTTTTAAAGCCAACAAATCACTTTCTCTTCCACAATTGAGCAAACTTACCTCGATGCCGAAAACGACCGTCTATCGTATGGTTCTATCATTAGAAGAAACAGGATTCCTCAAAAAAAATCGTCATGGAGAATATGAATTAGGTTTAGGTTTTCTCCAATATGGACAGTTAGTCAAAGAGCGCATGGATATTCGCAAGGCTGCAATCCCAATCATGAGGCAGCTGAAGGACGAGCTTGGGGAAGCCGTCAATTTGATTGTCCGAGAACATTATGAAGCCATCTATATTGAAAAAATCGAGACAGATAAACCGGTGAGGGTTTTTACCGGAATCGGACGCAGTGCCCCGTTATATGCAGGCGCATGCCCGCGAGTTCTATTAGCTTTTTTGCCTGAAGAAGAAAGAGATCACTATATCGAAACGATAAAATTACAGCCTATCGCTTCAGGAACGCTTACAGACAAAAAAGCGTTGAGGCAAGTGTTAGCCGAGACGAGGTCCAAAGGTTATACAGTGAGCCATTCTGAATTGCATGATGATTCCTCAGCGATTGCGGCACCGATTTACGGTCATGATGATCAGATTTTTGCTGGCCTCAGTATAGTGGGACCTGAAAATCGTTTTCGAAATCCTGACAAGATTACACATTTGACAGAGCAAGTGAAGCAAGCAGCCTATGAAATCTCAAAATCGATCGGATGGAATGGCTGATCAGATGGAGGTGCTAATTTGAAGTATGAACTACATCCTCTAGGGGATTCGGCGGTCATTATACATCTTGATGATAAAATTACTGAAGAAACTCATATTCTTGTACGGAATATCTCGATTTTCCTCGAGGAACAACCACTGCCTGGAATGGTTGAATTCGTTCCAGCTTTTACAAGTGTCACGGTCTTTTATGATCCACTCAATGTACTTCACGAAAGTAAAGAGCAAAAAAAGAAATCTCCATATGAATTGGTATGTCATGCAATTGAACAAGCATTGACTCGGATTGGAGCAGAAAACGAAGGCGAAACCAGGACTGTAGAAATACCAGTTTGTTATGGTGGAGAACTCGGTCCAGATTTGGAATTTGTCGCTAAACATAACAACCTCACCAAAGAGGAAGTCATTGACATCCACACGGAAGCAGACTATCTGGTGTATATGATAGGTTTCGCGCCGGGCTTCCCATATTTAGGAGGTATGTCTGAAAAAATTGCAGCACCTCGGAAGGAGTCCCCTCGTTTGAAAATACCTGAGGGCTCTGTCGGTATTGCAGGTTCTCAAACTGGAATCTATCCGATCGAAACTCCTGGCGGCTGGCAATTGATCGGGCAAACACCGCTGAAACTGTTTGATATTAAACAAGACCCGCCGACATTATTACGGGCTGGGGATAAAATACGTTTTCATCCAATTTCATCAGAGGAATTCGAGAAATTGAAGGGGGAACAGGGATGAAGATTGTAAAACCGGGACTGCAGACGACAGTTCAGGATGCTGGACGCTATGGATATCAACGTTACGGCGTGATTGTAAGCGGTGCGATGGACCAGCTGGCCTATCGAATCGGGAATCTTTTAGTAGGAAACAGTAACAACGAAGCCGCTATCGAAATGACAATGAAAGGACCTGAAATCAAGTTGCAGGAAGATACGGTGATCACAATGACGGGTGGAGACTTTTCTCCGAAGATAAATGGGGAGCCAGTGAAAATGTGGCGTCCGATCTATGTTAAAGCCGGGACTGTGTTAAAGTTTGGAGCCTGTACGGCAGGATGTCGCTCATACCTGGCAGTCGCTGGCGGAATTGATGTGCCAGTGATCATGAACAGCCGTTCCACATATATCCGCGCTGAAATCGGAGGTTTTGAAGGCAGGGCATTGGACGCCGGAGACTGTTTGAAAATAGGAGAAAGAAGTGAGAAGGCGAATCATATTCTCCAACAGCTTTCAGATCCTGACCAGTCTTACGTAGAATCAGATTGGTTTTCAGCTTCAGAGTGGAGTACAGAAGCGGAGAAGCACGACATTCTCCGTGTCATTCCTGGCCGGGAATGGGACAATTTTACGAAAGAAACTCAGGCCAAATTTACAAGTACTGAGTTTGAGCTGACTCCTCAATCGGATCGGATGGGCTTCCGGTTCAAGGGTGAGCGGTTAGAGCTTTCAGATCAGGTAGAAATGATTTCGGAAGCGGTTACGTTCGGAACGATCCAGGTACCTTCAGAAGGGAATTTGATCGCACTGTTAGCAGATCGCCAGACAACTGGAGGTTATCCGAAAATTGCCCAGATCGCTTCAGTTGATTATTCAAAGGTCGCACAGCTGAAACCAGGGGAGAAAGTCAGATTCAAGCTCATCACCCATCCTGAGGCTGAAACGTTGTATCTTGAGCAGGAACGACATTTGCAACAGCTTGAACAAGGAATTTCTTTGAAGCTGAGAGAAGGAGGGCTCAACCAATGAATACAGTAGATTTGAATTGTGATTTAGGAGAAAGCTTCGGAACCTATGTAAAGGGATCTGATGAAGCAATCCTTGATTACGTGACTTCAGCGAATATCGCATGCGGGTTTCATGCTGGTGATCCTTCAGTCATGCGGAAGACCGTCAAAATGGCAATGGAGAAGAACGTTGCGATCGGAGCGCATCCTGGACTTCAGGACCTTGTGGGATTCGGTAGGCGTGAGATGAAGATTTCCTCAGAAGAAGCCTATGACCTAGTCACCTATCAGATCGGTGCTCTTTATGGGTTTGTTCGTTCTGAAGGCTGTGTCATGCAACATGTAAAACCGCACGGGGCTCTTTACAATATGGCGGCGAAAGACCCAGCGCTTGCTGAGGCAATTGCTGAAGCGGTTTATGGCATCGATCCAGAATTGATTCTCTTCGGATTATCTGGAAGTGAGTTGATCAAAGCTGGTGAAAAGACAGGGATCCGGACAGCCAGCGAGGTTTTTTCAGATCGAACCTACCAAGAGGACGGTTCGCTGACTTCCCGGAAACTTGTGAATGCATTGATTGAAGAGGAGGAGAAATCCCTTCAGCAAGTGGTCACGATGGTAAAGGAACGTAAGGTGACGTGCCTACAGGGAATTGATATCCCAATTGAAGCGGACACTATTTGTATTCATGGAGATGGGGCAAGCGCCCTCTCATTTGCCCGAAACATCAGGACTGGATTGAAAGAAGCAGGAATCACCATAGAAAAGGTTGGAATGACCAACAAATAGGAGGCAAGGGATGAAGCAGTCAAACAGAAGTATTTTGTTGGGTGCGGCGTTCCTGATGGCAACGTCGGCTATCGGACCAGGATTTCTTACACAAACAACCTACTTTACAGAAGCATTGTTAGCAAGTTTCGGATTCGTCATTTTAGTATCGATCATCATTGATATCGGAGCACAACTGAACATCTGGCGAATTATTGCCGTTTCAGAGAGAAGGACACAAGACATTGCGAACATGGTTTTACCTGGACTCGGTTATTTCGTAGCGTTGTTGATCGTCATTGGAGGATTGGCTTTCAATATTGGAAACATCGCAGGGGCTGGGTTAGGTTCTAACGTTTTGCTGGGCGTTTCACCTGAAATAGGTGCATTGTTGAGTGGAATCATCGCTGTCGGGATCTTTCTTTTACGTGAAGCGAATAAGGTCATGGACCGATTCACACAGGTTTTAGGCTTCATCATGATCGCCCTTACGGTTTATGTCATGTTCTCTGCGTCTCCACCTGTTGGAGAAGCGGCGGTCAAGACATTTGTTCCTGATAAAATTGATTTCATCGCGATTGTAACATTAGTCGGGGGAACAGTCGGAGGCTATATCACATTTTCAGGTGGACATCGATTACTGGATGCAGGTGTAAAAGGCGTCGATAATCTACCTGAAGTGACAAAGAGTTCTGTCTCCGCAATCGGGATCGCATCAATCATGCGGATTTTCCTATTCCTAGCTACATTAGGTGTGGTTTCGCAAGGTTTATCCCTGGATCCATCAAACCCGCCAGCCTCAGTATTCCAATTGGCTGCAGGCGACATTGGATATAAAATCTTCGGGGTCATCATGTGGGCGGCTGCCATCACCTCGGTCATCGGTGCTGCCTATACGTCGGTGTCGTTCATCAGAACCTTCAACCCAAAGCTGGAAAAATACCATAAGTGGTTGATCGTTGGCTTCATTTCCGTATCCACATTTGTTTTCGTATCAATAGGAAAACCGGTAAGTGTATTGATCCTTGCTGGGGCTTTGAATGGATTGATTTTGCCGATTTCACTTGGTGTAATGCTGATTGCAGCATATAACCGGAAAATTGTCGGGGACTACAAACATCCTTTATGGTTGACTGTTTTTGGAGGAGTCATCGTAATTGCCATGTCTTACATGGGTATCATCACGATGATCGATCAACTGCCGCAATTATTCCAATAATCTCGGAGGAGGGGGTTAGAGATGAGGGAATATCGTGATATAAGTCCAGCCGAGGCGAGACGGTTGTGTCGCTCGAATGAGTGGATCAAGCCGACATCTGGGATGGCACAGGGCTACACGCAGGCAAATCTTGTTGTTCTACCAAGAGACCTTGCTTTTGATTTCTTGTTGTTTTGCCAAAGGAATCCGAAGCCATGTCCAGTTCTTGATGTGACCGATCTCGGTTCTCCGGTTCCGAAGATGGCTGCTCCAGATGCTGACTTGCGGGTGGATTTGCCGAAGTATAATGTGTATGAAAATGGGGTTCTTACCCGAGAAGTGACGGATATCGCTTCGTTATGGGATGAAGAGATGGTCGGTTTTCTTTTAGGATGTAGTTTTACTTTTGAGAATGCCTTGTTGGAAAAAGGCATTCCTGTGCGGCATATTGAAGAAGGTTGCAATGTACCGATGTACAAGACCAATTTGAATTGTGTCGGAGCAGGATCCTTTGATGGGAACATGGTCGTCAGTATGAGACCGATCCCGGCTCGTCATGTAGCCGATGCGGTCCGGATCACCTCGAGATTTCCCTCTGTCCACGGGGCACCTGTGCATATCGGACATCCGGAACAAATTGGAATCCATGATTTGGCTCAACCAGACTTCGGAGAACCGGTAACGGTACAAAAAGGGGAAATACCAGTCTTCTGGGCATGTGGGGTAACACCTCAAAACATCGCAATGACTATCAAACCTGAGTTGATGATTACGCACTCACCTGGACATATGTTCATAACAGACTGGACCGATGAAGAGTTTGAGGTCCTATAAGTGAAGGGTATATTAGCTTCGCTTCAGTGGTTCGTTTTCATTCTCGCGGGTAGTGTCGTTGCACCGTTAACGATCGGTGCTGCATTTGGTATGTCAGTATTGGAAATTTCAACTTTTGTTCAGCGAACCTTTTTCGTGATTGGAATCGTATCGCTTCTGCAAGCCTTTTTCGGTCATAAAAAACCGATTGTCGAAGGTCCTGCAGTTTTATGGTGGGGGGTCTTCCTTTTGTTTGCGGGGCTTGGTTCTACGATTTCCGCTGATGCTTCCGAAGTTTTACGGAGTATTGAAATGGGCATGCTCGTCAGTGGTGTCTTGTTCATTTTACTGAGTGTGTTCCGTGTGATAGAACAGGTGAAACGAATTTTTACGCCGATCGTCACTGGAACGTATTTCATCCTTTTGGTCACCCAAATAAGTGGACCGTTCATCAAAGGGATCTTAGGAGTCGGTTATTTTACAAATGAAGTTCACGGAACTGTAGCGGTCCTCGGAATAGTGACAGCACTTGTGACGATCCTGTTTGCAACTAGCCGCTGGTTTTATTTGAAGAGTTATTCTGTGTTGTTTGGAATCGCTGTGGGTTGGCTATTATTCATCTTGTTTGATATCGAGAAGAGAATCCCGTTCAATGGACAAAGCCTGGTCTCGTTTCCTGAGGTCTTCGTTTGGGGAGTACCAGTATTTGATTTAGGGATTGTAGTAACATCTGCTGTCGTCACCCTATTGTTGTTGATCAATTTTGTCGCTAGTATCGATGTGGTCGGGGAAGTTTTGGAGGATACCTCTGATTCACGCTACAACCAGGCTGGCATTGTAATGGGGATCAGTCAAATCCTTTCGGGCGTGTTTTCTGCGATTGGAATGGTTCCGCTCTCGTATACAGCAGGGTTCATTTTATCGACCCGGATGAAAGAGAGGCTTCCATTCGTGGTGGGCAGCTTGCTGTTGTTGATATTGAGCTTCTTTCCGGCCATTACGATGTTCTTCGCTTCAATCCCGGTTCCAGTCGGATACGCGAGTATGTTGCTCGCCTTTTCGAATATGCTGGTCATCGGATTGCAAGCTTATATGAAGGCGGAGAGAGATCAGCACAGCCTCTTCATCATCAGCCTCTCCCTTATGATCGGAATAGGTGTGATGTTTTTGACACCTGCCTCATTAGCGGGTATCCATCCAGCATTAGCTTCAGTCTTGAACAATGGAATGATCGTCGGCGTAATCATCTGCATTATCTTAGAGCAAGCAATCAGAAGAAAGAACAAGACGAAAGATCAAAAAGGAAAAACAATCGGTGTCTGGCACTAATTCAGAACCCTTGCTGTGCAAGGGTTTTATTTGTGTGCCTGGCACCGTTTCAGAGTCCTTGCGGGACAAGGGTTTTGTTTAGGTGTCAGGCACGCGATCTTTGGGGGAGGCGGTAGATGGCGAAGAGCATGATATAAGATAGAGCGACTATGGAGGCGACCCACATCCAGGCCATCTCCATGTTCCCAGAGTCCATTGCAAGATAAATCGCAGTCGGGACAGTTTGGGTTTTGCCTGGAATGTTCCCAGCGAACATCAATGTAGCACCGAATTCTCCGAGCGCACGCGTAAAGCTTAATACACCGCCCGTTATGAGGGCTTGCAACGCGAGAGGTATTGTCACTTTTAGAAAAACCTGGACCTTACCAGCGCCGTCGATCCTTGCTGCATCCTCAATCTCGTAATCCACTGATTCAAACCCGGTTTTCGCAGATTGATACATAAGTGGAAACGAGACGACGACTCCAGCAATGACTGCAGCCCACCATGTAAAAATCAACGATTGTCCAAATAATTGGCTGATGATTTGGCCGACAGGACTATTGATTCCAAAAATGACGATAAGTAAAAAACCGACAACTGTCGGTGGTAAAACAAGCGGCAGCATGAGGAATGTTTCAACCATTGTTTTACCAGTGAACGATTTCCTCGCCATCAAACGGCCACACAGAATACCTAGAATGGCCACGATAGTCCCTGCCGTAACTGCGATGGTAATTGATAAATAAACTGGAGACCAAAAGGATTGGACCATGATAAAAACCTCAATCTATAGGCTTGAAGCCGAAATCTATAAAAGTTTCCATAGCTTGCTTATTGTTTAGATACTCATAAAACTGTTTTGCTTCCTCTGGATGTTGGGTGTTCTTCAGTACACCTGCTGGATAAATAATCGGTGAGTGTAAATCACTCGCAATTATAGATTGGATTTTGACTTTGGACGATGTTTTGGCATCGGATCGATATACAAATCCGGCATCGACATTTCCAGTTTCGATATATGAAAGAACCTGTTGTACGTCTTTAGCATAGACGATTTTGTTTTCAATCTGCTTCCAAAGTTTAAGTTTTTCCAACGTTTCTTTTGCATATTTTCCTGCAGGGACTGATTCTGGGGCACCAATCGAAATTCGTTTAATTTGATCACTTGTAAGATTTTCGGGTTTTTGGATATCGACATTAAGTGATTTATTCGTTACTAAAGCCAATTCATTGGATAAAATAGTTTTCGAATAGCTAGGATGGATTAGCTCTTTCTTTCGTAATCGGTCAAATTCAAAGTTAGATGCAGAGATGAAAACGTCTGCTGGGGCACCTTGTTCAATTTGACGCTGCAACGTGCCGGAAGAGGCGAAACTCGTGATCACTTCGATATCTGGATGGGTATCCTCAAACTCTTTTTCAACTTGTTTCATAGCATTGGTTAGGCTTGCAGCAGCTAAAACGTACACCTCAACTTTTCGATTACTGTCATTCGACTGCCCCTGGCAACCAAAAAGCGCTATAAATAAAGCAGCTAACAGAATTAAGTACTTCCTCACACTCGTCACATCCAATAACACATATACTCTCCGTCTACTATATCAAAAATGTGACCTACCTGCCCTAAAAACAAATGGAGTAGGGGCATCGGTGCCGGCATCGGTGCCTGGCACCATCTGAGAGTCGTTGGGGCAGTAAGGATTCAAATCAGTGCCTGGCACCACCTGAGAAGCGTTGTGGGAGAAGGGATTCAAATCGGTGCCTGGCACCCGCTCACCAAATAAAAACGACGCGGAAGGGGAGTCGCCCTTTCGCGTCGTTCAATGCTTCTTAAAGATCGTAAAGTTTGGTGAATTTCTCTTCGAGGTAGTCGGTGAGGTACTTCGCATCAAGGTCTTCTCCGGTCACCTTTTTGATCAGTTCGCCCGGAGTATAGAGCTTTCCGTATTGGTGGACATTCTCACGAAGCCATTCACGGATCTTCATGAACTCTCCGTTTTGAATCAATTCGTAGAAATCCGGTAATTCCTGTAACACTTTATTTAAAATCTGCGCACCGTATAAGTTGCCGAGTGAATAAGAAGGGAAGTAGCCGACACCGCCGTGGGACCAGTGCACATCCTGCAGTACACCTAGTCGATTGGATGGCGGGATCACACCTAAATAATCCATCATCTTTTCATTCCAAATCTTCGGCAGATCCTTCACTTCGATATCTCCAGCGATCAAACCTTTCTCAATTTCATAACGCAGCATGATATGCAGATTATACGTCAGTTCATCCGCTTCAACCCGGATAAGCGATGGCTCGACACAGTTCACTGCACGATAAAATTCATCTAGGGACACGGCACTTAATTGGTGAGGAAAATGCGCTTTAATATCATCGTAGAAGTATGTCCAGAACTCTTTCGTACGTCCGACGAAGTTTTCCAAGAATCGAGATTGAGACTCGTGGATTCCAAATGATGCACCTCTCCGGATCACTCGACCTTCATAATCAGAGTTCACACCTTGCTCATAAAGGGCATGACCTGTTTCATGGATTGTACCGAACACGGCCATTCGAGGATTTTCAGGCTCGTAGCGCGTGGTAATCCGAACATCTCCCGTATTGATCCCCATCGCAAAAGGGTGAGTCGTTTCATCAAGACGACCAGCATTAAGATCGTACCCAAGCTTACCGATGATGAATTGTGCGAATTCCTTTTGCTTTTCTACATCATAATTTTGATTGAAAATATCAGTACGAGGCTTTCTGGATGACTGTTGAATACGGTTCAATAACTCGATGCTCTTCTTCCTCAAATCAGAAAACAGCGGGTCGAGCTTTTCCACAGTCAAACCTGGTTCGAATTCATCCAGCAAGGCATCGTAAGGATGTTTTTCATATCCGAAATACTCTGCAAAGCGGCGTTTCATTTCGATCATTTCTTCTAAATAGGGCTGAAAGTGGGAAAAGTCATCTTTAGCACGTGCCTCTTCCCATGCATCATTTGCATTGGAAGCCAGGATAACATATTCGTTGTATACATCAGAAGGGATTTGCTTGGACTTGTCATATTCCTTGTTCCGTTCCCTTACACAAGCCCTGGTATCAGGGTCTAGTTGCTCAAAAACGTCCGGCTGTGAAAGAGTACCTAAACATTCACCCATTTCCTTTGAAACGGATAGCTTAAAGGTCTCTGTCGAAAGTGTCCCTTTTGCTTTTGCAAAGATCGGTTTTCCTTTCTTAGGGGCATAAGTCCGCGCATCCCATCCAAGCAGTCCCAATATATTAGTGAAGTGACAAATTTTCTCATCCATTTCCGTGAACTGCTTAATTGCCTGTTGTACTGTTTCGTCTAATACTTGTTGTGCCATCCAAAAACCCTCCCACGAGTAAAATATTTTTCCTACTAATGGTATTCTTTCTCTAGGGGGTGAAATCCTTCGAGTGACGAAACAGATTTTTTAAATGGCTGTTTTCGTATAGATTGTAGTTTCTGGAAAATATACTCGCTTTCCGCGGGCACAAGAAAAGCGGAAGCGACCTGTTTAGTCACGCAGGTCACTGAAAGGCTGACGAGGAGGCTCTCGCCGCCACAAGAAGTTTGAAGTGATCCAAGTGACTGGTCGCTGAGCTATACATCACTTCCATACATAAGCCCAAAATCTGCAAGCCTCCTAAGCTCACTTGCACAGGATCTCAACACAAAAAAACCGTTTTCGTGTCTGCTATGAGATTTCTTTATGCTGGCTTCGACGTTCACCACAGGACCACAGACTTTTATTCCATCCTTTTTGCAGTTTTGCGCCGAGTAACCGCAGGCGCAGGACGTGGTGGTAATTAGTCGAAGTTCATCATAATAGTCGAAGATCCTTAATTCGCTTGCGGGGTCTCGTTTAGCTTGCTTTTCCCGCTGGAGACTCGCATGTTTTACCCGTCAAAAAGTTTTAGCTCTTAACAACATTCCATTCGCAACAAACTTTTAGAAACATAAAAAAGAGCCTGACGTACAGGTCAGTCTCTTGCTATTCACTGTCTATTCAATTGGTTTTTTGCGCGTTGTATCAATTCATGAACCATGCTTCCCCCGATTTGACCGCCAATACGCCCGGCATCATGAGAACTCAGGTTCTGATTGCCTTTTTCTTTTAAAGGTATACCAAGACCTTTCGCGACCTCAAACTTGGTCTGGTCAGGGTCCTCGATCTGATACCCTTTCTTTTTCATGACTTCGACTTTAAGCTGGTCGAGTTCTTCCCTAGCTTCAGGAACCAGGGGTCTGCGCCTTCTCGCCATTAGATTCGCCTCCTTTTCACTCGAGAAAGGAAAAATGGATTCTTTCTCACATTTCATGAAATGAATGGACATGCAACAAAGGCATTTTCCAATCCAATTTCGTTACACTTAGTATGTACACGAATGAGCAGAATTAATGATGAATTGACCTTTATACATGGTTGTTTTCTAAAAGATTGATGCTAGTGTACATGTAAGAAGTCAACACATCCTGTGCAAGGGAGCTTAGGAGGCTTGCAGATATCCGTGGAAAGAATCAGTTTTATACATATTCTTTCAAACCATTCTCAAGAGATTCTTGGTTTTTGTACTGATAGCCATACAACGCTTCTTGCAGGCCAAATGTTCCGGCATAAAACCTTGCTCTAGGAATTAACGTTTCCAGGTTTGGATAGAATTCAGACAACATATCGACGAATTGTATGCCATACTGTTTCAACAAACCTGCAATATCAATCGCAGGATCTCCTACATGGCTGCTTCCAAAGTCCACAATACCGCTTATGCACTTTGCTTCATCGTCAAATAGGATATTGGAAATGCCAAAGTCCCCATGAATGATCGCCGGGGTAAATTCGAAGTTCAATCGATTGTTCAAAAATGTTTCAAAGTGACGCGAAATTTGCTGTTGTTTATCAAGCCTGATATATGAAAACAAAGATTGTTTGACCTTCTCATATAAATTAACCCAGTAGTCATAAGCTGTTTCATTGGTTACAGTCCTGCCAGGAGCATCTTTTGTAGGAATCGCATGCAGTTCACACAAAAATTGAGCTAACTTTTGTGCAATACATTCTTGAATTTGTGGAGATGATTCTTCTAAGGTTTCTGCGTAAAGTGGCTCACCAGGGATCAATGGGTATCCGAAAAATGCCTGACCCAAAATGTTCGTATCTGTATTTACGAAAACCGGTTCAGGAGTTGGAAGGGTGATGTATGGCCGTACATAAGTCAGCTGCTCACACTCAGTCTGCAGAGATTTCAATGCTTTATCATGCTTAGGAAACCGGAACACCCACTGATTATTAAGAAAAAGAATATCGTTGTTTTCTCCAAAATGGTTCCAATGAATCGTATGGATTTCAAGCGAAGGGTAAAATGACGTGATACATTTCAGATATGGTTCCAAATACATAAAAATCCCTCCCTGAATCAATGATTCGACTAGGAGGGATCACATTCCTTTTATTTAGGGGTTAAGAATTGGTAACATTTACTGGATGTTCCGTTTTTTATGTCTTAGATTCGGTTCTTTCCTAACCACTTTGATGATGGACAGACACATGAGGATCAGTATGACTGTAAATGGCAGCGCTGCAATTAAGGATGCTGTCTGTAATCCTTGTAGTCCACTGCTGATGATAAGGACGGCTGCAATTGCCGCCATCAGAACGCCCCAGATGAATTTAACGAATCTTCCAGGATTCAAGTCGCCATCCGTTGTCATGATGCCTAGAACGAAGGTTGCTGAGTCTGCAGAGGTGATCAAGAACGTAAAGATCAACAGGATTGAAAGCAACGAGAATAAAAATGAAAATGGCAGCTGTTCATACGTGACGAATAATGCTGTCGTTACATCCTTATTTACCAAACCTGCAATATCCGTACCTTGCAAGAGATCTAGATGCAGTGCTGTTCCACCAAAGATTGCGATCCAAACAATTGCAAGAAACGGTGGGACGATCAATACGCCAAAAACAAATTCTCTTATTGTACGGCCGCGAGAGACACGTGCTACGAATGAACCGACGAATGGAGACCAGGCAATGACCCAAGCCCAATAAAAGACCGTCCAATCCCTGACCCATGTTCCGCCGGTGTATGGAGTCAACCGGAAACTCATTTCAAAAAACTTGGATATATAGTCACCAATCCCTAAAGTCATACTGTTCAATATGAATACAGTAGGTCCCATGATCAGCATCGCTACCATCAAGAATAAGGCCAGTCCTAAATTCAGGTTACTGAGCCATTTGATTCCCCTGTCTATTCCCGTCATCGCAGATGTTAGATACATAACGAGTAAAATTGCAGTAATGATCAGTTGCATGACTGCGTTATTCGGCAGGTCGAATACGGTTTTAAGACCGCCATTGATTTGTAGGATACCAAAACCAAGTGACGTTGCTACACCAGTGATTGTTGCAATTACTGCGAGGATATCCACAGTCCTTCTCAGAGGTGTTTTACCAGTCTTACCGATGAGCGGATTGAACGTGGTGCTGATCAATCCTTTTTCCTGTCTACGGTATTGGAAGAACCCTAACGCTAGACCGACTACAGTGAAAACTGACCATTGATGGATTCCCCAGTGGAAAAATGAATAGCGCATTGAAACTCTTGCTGCTTGTTCCGATTGGCCATCAATGCCCATAGGTGGCTCGAAAAAGTGACTCATTGGCTCAGCCACACCCCAGAACACAAGTCCAACCCCGAATCCAGCACTGAAAAGCATACCGATCCAAGTGAAGAAAGGATATTCTGGTCTTGATTCATCTCCACCTAAACGTATTTTACCGTAACGGCTGATCGCTAATATCAAACAGAACATCGTAAAGAAAAAGACGGCAATCAAGTAAAACCAGCCAAATGCATATGTAGTGAAATCAAACACTGATCCTGCATTATCCCCTAGGCTTTTAGGTGAAATGGCCCCCCATAAAACAAACAAGAAAACGATAATGGATGATACCCAGAACACTACATTCTTGTGAGGAGCCTTTCCTCTAATCTTCTCCAATTTGTTTTCCTCCTTTTTAGACTATTGCTGTGACTAAAAGTGCATATACTATTAGCTATACCCATTAGAAAAAATTCTTAACTTAAATTTAAAATTTAATGTATAAAATTATCGGCATTATCTTAGAATTATAAAATAGGGCATTTATAAATTGTAAAAGACAAACCAAAACAGTAAAAATAAAATTGATTGTAGTTATTATTTAAAAAAAAGCGTACAATGGATTTAAAATATTATACATTTCTGAAAAATTTTTTATTATGAAACATTTTCAGGTTTCCTTCGTACAATATATTAAAATACCTCCTGTATAGGAAAAAGAGAGAATACATATTTGGGCAAAAAACATGATAATTATGGTGAAAGGGTGATTCGATTGGAATTGACCGCAAAGATCACGATTGACTTCATGGTGGAGGGCAGTAAAGAATTTTATGTAGAATTGCTGGACATCCCTGAAGAGGTATCCGCAGGGGAATTGCAGGAGTTAGTGGATAAGCGTGCTCGCAAAGTGAAAGAAATCAAATCTGCAGAAATTCTCGGCTCATCAATAAAAATTGATAGGGCGAATTCCATAAAACAATAGCTTATGAGGTGTAAAGGCTTCAATGGACCAATGCCATTGAAGTCTTTTTTCAGGTGAGAAATGCGTTATTTTTTCTTCTTTAATTTTCTATTGAGTCCGAAGGTAATGAGGGTGCTGATGAAAACAATTGTGGCCCAAGTCACCGCACCGAATTGTTTGATGAATTTAAACATAGTATGACCTCCATTAGAAATGAAAGTATGGCTTTCCAAATTATAGACCGAAACATATCTATTTGTAAATAATACCAAAAACAAAAGAAGGGTGAATCACCAATCATTCACCCTTCAAAAGATTGTGCACTAGCCTAGTGGAGAGGGAAGAGAACATTTTAGCATCGGTCGGTTGTTCCAAATGTTCCAACAATATTTAGGGGAGGTCCTCTCCATCTGAGGTTAGCCATGCAGCTTTTGTTTTTACTTTTATCGAGCGGTTCGTCCACTCACCATACTATTCTAAAACGAACTTCCATTCGTGGGGGCTTATTTTTTGTCGAATTTGTGAAGTTATCGCTTTGCTGTGTTAAACAAAATCTACAAGTTTGTGCTGATAAAAATAAGAAGCTGAATGAACCAGATGTATGATACTCCTGCGAGAGAAGCAAGTTAAGCGAGACGTACAATGCCCTGCAAACATCTTCGAGTATAAAGAAAAATAATCTCTAGGAAACTCTACCCTCTCTAAACTGACCTTTCCTTAAGCTCGACTCTTTCCTCATTTTCATCAGTGGATTCATTATTGTTGGTCCGTAATGGAATCTCCTTTAAGAAGAAGGTCAAGATGGCAGCGGAAGCGATAACGATGCAGCCAGTCAAGAAGACTAGACTTAATGAGTGACTCAATGCTGTTCTTAAAATCCCGAGGACTTGGTCGAAAATACCTAAGAAATTCTCAGGCACAGTAGACCGTACTTGTTCTAATGCTTCAGGGTCCATGAGAGCTTGGGGATCTTGAAGCTTTTCAAATTTTGCCGCAGCTTCTGGATTCTGAGCAAACGCTTGACTAGTATTGCCGCCTGCAGCTTTCTCCATTTCATTTTTCATAGAAATCGACATGACTGTACCCATGATCGAGACACCGATCGTTCCTCCGATTTGTCTGAATAACTGTGCTGAGGAGGTTGCAACTCCAAGGAATTTATGGCTGACAGCGTTCTGGATCGTCAATGTAAACACCGGGAAACTTAATCCCAGACCTAGACCGACGATAATCATATTGGTTACAGCGATCAAGTTAGAAGTACTTTCATCCATTTGAGCTAATGAAAACATACCAGCACTCATGATGAGCAGCCCGATAATCGCGAGCTTTTTATATTTACCTGTTTTGGTTATGATTTGTCCGCCTATGGCAGATGCCGTTACCATCGCCAAGGTCATCGGCATCATGATGAATCCCGATTTCGTAGCTGAGGTACCCATAACACCTTGAATAAAGAAAGGCGTATACATGATGGCTCCGAACATACCCATTCCTAAAATGAATCCAATAATATTCGATAATGAAAAGATGCTATTTTTAAACAAACTCAACGGCAAAACAGGACTCTTTGCCTTTCGTTCGATTTGTATGAAGAAAATCAAGGAAACCACAGTGGAAATGAATAAACCAATGATTTGTGGTGAACTCCAAGCATACGCCTCTCCAGCCCATGAAAATGCCAATAGCATCGGGAGGATTGTCAACGTCAGGAAAATGGACCCGAGATAATCCACCTTCTCAGATGGGTTTCTTTCGGTTGTAGGGAATAACTTCCATATAAGCACGAACGCGAGAATTCCAACCGGTAGAAATACCCAAAAGATCCAGTGCCAATCGAAGTTATCCACGATATAACCGCCAAGTGTCGGTCCGAAAACACTTGCAAGTCCAAAAACACCACCCATGATCCCTTGCCAACGACCACGTTCACGAGGGGAGAACAGATCTCCAACTGCTGTGAAAGACGTTGACATGATCATTCCAGCCCCTAATCCTTGTATACCCCGATAAACAATAAGCTGGATGATGGTATCTGAAAGTCCGCATAAGAAAGTCCCAAGCATGAAGACGCCAATACCAATCAAAATAAATGGTTTTCTGCCATAGATGTCTGAGAGTTTACCGACTAGTATGGCTGTTATGCTTGAAGCAAGCATGAAGACGGTGAAAACCCAGCTGAAATATTGCATTCCTCCAAGATCAGCGATGATTCTTGGCAAGGCCGTACCGACAATCGTCTGGTTCAATGCAGCAAATAACATTGCTGCCATGATGGCGATCATAATTGTAAGTTTGGATTTTTGATCTAAATGTTCCATGTTTACACTCCTATTCTTTCGTTAGTAGAAATATTCATGAAGTTAATTAAAATACAATAAAAAAATTTTCAACGGAATTTTGTAAATAAGCTCATCATCTGTTGGATCTCATCATCATTTAAATCCTTGAATCGTTGCTTGTAATAAGCACTACGCTTTATCCCGACTCTTTCTAGAATTGCTGAGCCTTCATACGTGATCTGCAGCTCGACAATCCTTCTGTCACTCCTGTTCCTGAGCCTGGTAATGAATTTTTTCGAGTCGAGTTTATCGGTAACATTTGTCACATGGCTTAAATTCACTTTGAATTCATCAGCTAAGTCAGAGACTCTAGAAGGGCCAAATTCATTTAAAAATTGAAGGAACATGAACTCACTGGCAGTAACCTCTTTCCCTAGAATGTCCGCCATCTGTTTTCGGTGTGACCGAAACAATTTCCGAAAGGATTTTTCCATTGAGTCGATCATCTCTTCTCGGTTGTGCATTTAATTCACCACACATATATTTAACTTAGTTAACTATTAACCCAATTCATTATACGCTGATTTTCAAAAAAGTCAATCCTTATTTTTTGTGTTACACCTATATTGACCTTCTAAAGTTTTGGTTAGGTTTTTAAAAACAATCTTCCTTTCCACCTACTATTTCGGCTAGGCTGGTTACGACGAGCTCGTTCATTACAATATAAAATCAGGAGGTAAGCATATACGTATATTTGCCGTATCTATTACTGCAATAATCTTATTTACCATGGTCTCGACTGTTTTGGCATCACCGGATGAGAGCAAATTATCAGATGGATTGTCTGAAGAATTCAGTAATCTGTCCAGAGATACTGATTGGAAGAAGGTTGAAGAATTGGATTTGGACTTTAACATCCATCATCCTCAGGGAATGGCGAAAATTGGTGACCGTTTCTACATTTCATCCGTCGAAATCATTGAAAAACCTGAAAAATACGAGGAACCGAAGGATGGATATGATCGTTCAGCAGGTAAAGGAGTCGGGCATCTATTTATTGTGGATGAAAAAGGTAACTTGATTGAAGATTTAAAGTTGGGTGAAGGCGATATGTATCATCCGGGTGGAATCGCTATTGATGGAAAATCGATTTGGGTGCCTGTCGCAGAATATAGACCTGACAGCAAATCTCTTATCTATAAAATAAATCCGGAATCGAAAAAAATCGAAGAAGCCTTTGAGGTGGATGATCATATTGGTGGAGTTGTGAGTGACGAAATGAACAATAAACTATATGGGGTCAACTGGGGTTCAAGAGATTTTTATGAGTGGAATGAAAATGGAAAACAAAAAGCTATCAAAGAGAATCCAAGCCATTTCATAGATTATCAGGACTGTGAAGGTGTGGATGAGAATAATTTGTTATGCAGCGGTATAGCTGAATTGCCAAATGGCGATGATGTTTATGAATTAGGGGGATTGGCTCTGTTGGATCGAAAATCTAAGGAAATCAAACATGAGATTCCGATTACACAACGTTCACCACAAAATCATACGATCACACGAAATCCAGTATTTGTGGAAAAAACAAAAGACAGCTTGAAACTATTCGCAGTGCCAGATGATGATCAGACTTCATTATTGGTATATGAAGCAAAGTTGAAATGAAAAAAACAGGGCTGCCAGCAAAGGCGCTCTGTTTTTAATTAGTTATGTTTTTTACAGTCGATTTTGCAGAAAGAAGGGGAAGGATAATCCGAATCGTCGTTCCTTCATTATATTCAGATTCGATGGAAAGTCTCCCTCCATGCTCACGTACAATCTTACGGCTCATCATCAGACCAAGCCCGATTCCTTTTTCTTTTGTTGAATAAAAAGGTTCCCCGATATATTTCAAACGTTCTTTTTCGATCCCTTTACCCGAATCGATGAAGAGAAGCTCTACATATGGATCCCGAGCGTGAATTTTGATATTCAATTCTCCGCCTTTTTCCATCGCTTCCATTGCATTTTTCATGATATTGATAAAGACCCGTTTAAGGGCATTCTTTTGACAGTTCAGGAGTATTTGCTGTTCATTTAAATATTCAACATCCATGTTGATCCCTTGTAAAAATGCGGTTCCTTCGAATAATCGTACACAGCTGTCTACGATTTCATGTAATTCAGTCTCTTCAAGGCTGATGACATGCGGTTTAGCGAGGTCCATGAATTCATCAGCGATCCGTTCGATGCTATCTAGTTCACCGCCTATGATTTCGAGATAACTTTTCAGAAGAGAATCGTCTATTTCGTCCTTGATCATGCGGATGAATCCTTTCACACTTGTCAGCGGATTCCGCAGCTCATGCGCAATACCGGCAGCAAGCTGACCAACAGTCGACATCTTCTCCAGTTGCATGGAAATATGCTCATCTTCGAGACGTTTCGTGATATCTCTGGCGATTAGCAAAATCATATCTTCGGAATACTTCGTGTACTCATTCGAAATCAACGGAGTAAGAATCGCGTCAAAGGTATATGTTGTTCCATCCTTTTCGATTGTAAAAGCGATCTGGTCAGCATTTTTTGTTTTGAACACTTGATGGATGATATCATACAATAAGTCTCGTTCATCCTTCAGCACATAGTCATCCATAAACCGATACATGTTTGAAAGATCCGATTTTTTCAGCCAGTTTTGTAAAGAAGGAGAAACAAAATGGACTTCTCCATGCTG